>JBEAWD010000106.1:0-6172 GCA_041160585.1 Pseudomonadota bacterium
GCGTGGAGATCACCGACCCGGCCATCGTCGCGGCTGCCGAACTGTCGCACCGCTACATCACCGATCGTTTCTTGCCCGACAAGGCGATCGATTTGATCGACGAGGCGGCGGCCAAGATCAAGATCGAGATCGACTCGAAACCCGAGGTCATGGACAAGCTGGACCGCCGTCTGATCCAACTCAAGATCGAACGCGAGGCGGTGAAGAAGGAGAAGGATGAGGCGTCGAAGAAGCGCCTGTCCCTCATTGAGGAAGAAATCGAAAAGCTCGGTCGCGAGTACGCCGACCTGGAAGAGATCTGGAAGGCCGAGAAGGCGACCGCTCAGGGCTCCGCGCAGGTCAAGGAGGAGATCGACCGCATCCGCCACCAGATCGAGGAACTCAAGCGCAAGGGTGACTTCAACAAAGTGGCCGAGCTTCAGTACGGCAAGTTGCCAGAACTGGAAAAGCGGCTACAGGCTGCCCAGGCCAAGGAGTCGGGGAAGGCCGAAGGGGCAAAGGGCCCCCGCTTGCTGCGCACGCTGGTTGGCGCCGAGGAGATTGCGGAGGTCGTGGCGCGCGCCACCGGCATCCCGGTGAGCAAGCTCATGCAGGGCGAGCGTGACAAGCTGCTGCACATGGAAGAGAAGCTGCACGAGCGCGTGGTGGGACAGAACGAAGCCATCGTGTCGGTGGCTGATGCGATTCGCCGTTCGCGCGCCGGCCTGTCCGATCCGAACCGGCCGCTGGGCTCCTTCCTGTTTCTCGGCCCCACCGGCGTGGGCAAGACCGAGTTGTGCAAGGCCCTGGCCGGCTTCCTGTTTGACAGTGAAGACCACATGGTGCGCATCGACATGAGCGAGTTCATGGAGAAGCACTCGGTGAGCCGGCTCATCGGTGCCCCGCCGGGCTATGTCGGCTATGAGGAAGGCGGCACGCTGACCGAGGCGGTGCGTCGCAAGCCCTACAGCGTGCTGCTGCTCGACGAGGTGGAAAAGGCGCACCCGGACGTGTTCAACGTACTTCTCCAGGTCTTGGACGACGGGCGACTGACCGACGGGCAAGGCCGTACGGTGGACTTCAAGAACACCGTGATCATCATGACGAGCAATCTGGGCTCCCACCGCATCATGGAAATGGCCGGTCAAGACACCGAATTGATACGCGAGGCGGTGTGGGCCGAGGTCAAGGCCCACTTCAGACCCGAGTTCCTCAACCGCATCGATGAGACGGTGGTGTTTCACGCCCTGGAGGCTCAGCACATCGAGTCCATCGCCCGCATTCAACTCAAGCTGCTGGCCACACGGCTGGAGAAGATGGAGATTCGACTGGAGGTCTCGTCTCCGGCGTTGGCTGAAATCGCCAAGGTCGGCTTCGACCCCGTGTTTGGGGCCAGGCCGCTCAAGCGTGCCATTCAGCAGCGTATCGAAAATCCGGTGGCCAAGCTGATCCTGCAGGGCCGTTTCGGACCCAAGGATGTGATTCCGGTTGAGGTCAGCGACGGACAATTCGTGTTCGAGCGGGTGGTGCATTGAGCCCACTCCTAGAATCCCGAGATGACTGATGACGCCTTGACCGGTGCCGATGCACCCGTGGTGGTGGTGGGTGCGGGTCTGGCGGGCCTGACCACGGCGCTCCAGCTGGCCGACCAATTTCCGGTGGTGGTGCTGGCCAAGCGCAGCTTGAGCGAGGCCGCCACCGCCTGGGCGCAAGGCGGCATCGTGGGCGTGTTGGGGGCCGATGACAGCATCGAATCACATGTGCGCGACACGCAAGACGCCGGTGCAGGATTGGTGGACGAGCACACCGCACGGTTCATCGCCGAGAACAGCGCGCGGGCGATCCAGTGGTTGGTGGATCAGGGCGTGGCGTTTTCGGAAGACCCCGACGGCCCTTTGGGGCTGCACCTGACCAAGGAAGGCGGGCATGCCGTCCGCCGCATTGCGCACGCCGCCGACGCCACCGGTCTGGCCATCCACCAGGCCCTTCTGGAGGCCGCTCGCCGGCACCCCCGCATCACCCTGCGTGAGCGGTGGATGGCGGTGGACCTGATCACCTCACGCCTGCTCAAGCGCAGCGAGAGTGTGCGCTGCTATGGCGTGTACGCGCTGGATATCGACACCGACCGAGTTCAAACCCTGCCTGCGCGTGCGGTGGTGCTGGCTACGGGCGGTGTGGGCAAGGTGTACCGCTACACCAGCAACCCCGACACCGCCACCGGTGACGGCATCGCCATGGCGTGGCGCGCTGGCTGCCGGGTGGGCAATATGGAGTTCATCCAGTTCCATCCGACCTGCCTGTACCACCCGCAAGAGCGCAGTTTTCTCATCACCGAAGCGCTTCGAGGGGAGGGCGCCTACCTGCGAGTGCCGGGACTGGAGGGCGAGGCCGCACGCTTCATGTCACGGCATGATGCCCGCGGAGAGTTGGCGCCCCGGGATATCGTGGCGCGTGCCATCGACTTCGAGATGAAGAAGCACGGTGTGGACCATGTGTGGCTGGACGCCACCCACCTGGGCGAAGACTTCCTCAAGTTGCACTTCCCCACCATTCACGCACGCTGCCTGAGCCTGGGCATCGACATCGCTCGCCAGCCGATTCCCGTGGTGCCGGCGGCGCACTACACCTGCGGCGGCGTGGTCACCGACCTTCAGGGACGTACCGACCTGCCGGGCCTTTATGCGGTGGGCGAGGCCACCTACACCGGGCTGCACGGCGCCAATCGTCTGGCCAGCAATTCCTTGCTCGAGTGCGTGGTGGTGGGGAGAACCTGTGCCCAGACCATTCGCCAGGCGGAGGCGCCGATGATGGCCGTGCTGCCGCCCTGGGACGAGAGCCAAGTCGCCGATGCCGACGAGCAGGTGGTGATCGCCCACAACTGGGACGAGCTCCGCCTGATGATGTGGAACTACGTCGGCATCGTGCGAACCACCAAGCGCTTGGAACGCGCACGCCACCGCATCGCGCTGCTGCGCAGCGAGATCCACGAGTACTACGCGCACTTTCGTGTCAACCGCGACCTGCTGGAGTTGCGCAATCTGGTGGACTGCGCGGACCTGATCGTGCGCTCGGCGCTCTCACGCCAGGAAAGTCGCGGGCTGCACTACAGCCGCGACTATCCCCATACCCTGCCGGTGAGCTTTCCCACCATTCTGGTGAGGCCCGAGCGCGAGCGCCTGCCCGCCACGGTCGGCTTGGGGCCTTGAGTAGCCTAAAGAGGCGACAGGACCCGCATCGAGAAATCGACGGCGCGCACGTCTTTGGTGAGCTTGCCGATCGAGATGCGGTCCACGCCTGTGGAGGCGATTTCGCGCATTTGGTCCAGCGTCACCCCGCCGGATACCTCCAGCAGGGCGCGACCGTCCGTGATGCGCACGGCTTGACGCATCTGCTCAAAGCTGAAGTTGTCGATCAGGATGCTGGTCGCACCGGCGTTTAGCGCCTGCTGAAGTTCGTCGAGGCTTTCTACCTCGATCTGAATGTCGACCCCGCTGTCCAGGGCCAGGGCTTGCGCCATGACCGCGGCGATGCCACCAGCGGCCGCGATGTGATTTTCCTTGATCAGGATCCCGTGCCACAGGGCCAGCCGCTGATTGGCGCCACCGCCCACGCGCACGGCGTACTTCTGTGCCTGACGCAGACCGGGCAGGGTCTTGCGGGTGTCGAGCACAGCACAGCCACGCGGGTTGGGTGAGGCTGCCTCGATGGCCTTCACATGCCGCCGTGTGATGGTGGCCGTGGCCGACAGCAATTGGAGGAAATTCAAGCAGGCGCGCTCGGCGGCGAGAAGGGCGCGGCCGTCGGCTTCGATGTCGCAGACCACGGTGTCGGGCACCATCTCCTGCCCCTCGGCACAGTGCCATCGGATCTGCGCGGCCGCATCCAATGCGCAAAGGACCTGTTCAAACCATTCGCGCCCACACAGCACTGCCGCTTCGCGCGCCCGAACCTGGGCGTGTACCCGGCGACCCTGGGGAATCAAGAGGCCCGTCCAGTCGCAGGTACCCAGGTCTTCCATGAGGGCATCGCGCACGTTTCGCGACCGGGCCTGCTCCAGGGTTTCGTTGAAGTCGAACATGGCCTCAGGCCGCCCCGATGTTGGGCACGAGGCCTTGACGGTGCGCTGCGGTGGATGATGGTGCCGCGGACGTGTGCGAGGCCGTGAAGTCCAGCATCCGTGTAATGCAGGTGTGGGCCTTCACCCGCACCGGTTCGGGGACGGCTATCTCGCCCGATCCGTCTCGCAGGCAGGCCAGAACGCCTTGGAGGCCGTTCATGGCCATCCAGGGGCAATGCGCGCAGCTCTTGCATGTGGCGCTGTTGCCGGCCGTGGGCGCTTCGATCAGTTGCTTGTCCGGCGCCAACTGCCGCATGCGGTGCAGGATTCCGTTGTCGGTGGCCACGATGTAGGTACCGGCCGAGCCCTCCTTCACCGCCTTGAGCAGCCGGCTGGTGGATCCCACCACATCGGCTTGCGCCACCACCGACTCTGGGCTTTCCGGGTGGACCAGGACCATGGCACCCGGGTGATCGCGCTTGAGCAGTTCCAACTCCAGGCCCTTGAATTCATCGTGCACGATGCAGGCGCCCTGCCACAGCAGCATGTCAGCGCCGGTTTCGCGCTGGATGTAGCGACCCAGGTGTTGGTCGGGCGCCCACAGGATTTTTCGTCCTTGCTGGTGCAGGTGACGAACGATGTCGATGGCGCAGGCACTGGTGACCATCCAGTCGGCTCGCGCCTTCACGGCGGCACTGGTGTTCGCATAGACCACCACCTCGCGGTCGGGGTGGGCGTCACAGAAGGCCGAGAAATCCACGGCCGGGCAACCGAGGTCGAGTGAGCAGGTGGCGTCCAGGTCGGGCATCAGCACCCGCTTGCCTGGGCTGAGGATCTTGGAGGTTTCGCCCATGAAGCGAACCCCGGCCACGACCAGGGTTTGGGCGGGGTGATCCCGGCCGAAGCGGGCCATTTCCAGCGAATCGGCCACGCAGCCGCCGGTTTCGAGGGCCAGGTCCTGAATGACGCCGTCGACGTAATAGTGGGCCACCAATACCGCGCCGCGCTCCCTCAGCAGGGACTTGATCTGGCTGACGGTGGCGGACTTCTCAGCTGCGGTGAGCGCGCGCGGCGCCTTGGCCCAGGCCTGCGCGGTGCAACTGGCCCCGGCCGCATCGGCCAGGCGGTATTCGAAGAGGACGGAATCGGACATGTCTGACGGGCACCAGCGTGCACTTTCAAGGCCGTACTGTACGCGGGGCGCCGATATTGGGCCGGCTGGCATAGGATTGGCCTGATGAATGTCGCCACCCTTGATGATCCGGCGGTGCCGCCCCCCGCGCCGTACCAGGACGTGGAAGTGATTGCCCTCGTGGGCCTCGCCCACGGCACGTCCCACTTCTTTCATCTGCTTTTGCCGCCCCTGTTTCCGATGCTGGCGTCCGATTACGGCTTCAGCTACGCCGAGCTTGGGCTGCTGGTCACGGTGTTCTTCGTGATCTCGGGTGTCGGTCAGGCCATGGCCGGATTCTTGGTGGACCGGGTTGGGGCTTGGCCTGTGCTCATGGGGGCCATGGCCTTTTTCGCGCTGGCCGCCTTGGCGGCCGCCGGCGCCCAGGACTATTGGGGCTTTGTACTGGCCGCGGCGCTGGCGGGCGTGGGCAACGCGCCCTTTCACCCGGCGGACTTTTCCATCCTGAACCAGCGGGTGTCGACCACGCGACTTGGACACGCGTTTTCGGTGCACGGCATCAGCGGCACCCTGGGTTGGGCGGCGGCTCCCTTGGTGATCGCCGCAGTGGCGGGTTTCAGTGGTTCGTGGCGCTGGGCCATGGTGGTCTGCGCGGCCTGGGCAGTCAGCGTGGCTGGGTTGCTGTGGTGGCGCGCCGCAACGCTGAGGACCAACGCGGTGTCGAAAGCAAAGGCCACCGCCAAGGGCGAGGATGCCGGTTCGGCAACAGCCTCAGCGACGGGGCCGCGCGCGCCGCTGCCCGGCCAGGCCGAGTCGACATTCGCCTTCCTCCGTCTGCCCTCGGTGTGGGTGTGCTTTTCGTTCTTCTTCTGGAGCACCTGTTCACTGGCGGCGGTGCAAAGCTTCATCGGCCCGGCCCTCACACGGCTGTATGACCAACCACTGACCTGGGTGGCCATGATGATCACTGGCTACATGGTGGCCAGTGCGGTGGGGATGATGAC
>JBEAWD010000113.1:0-3047 GCA_041160585.1 Pseudomonadota bacterium
GGCCGACGCCCTTGTGGCGGGCCGCTTGCTTGGTGGCCGCCGGCGCATGGGCGGCCGGCGTGCACGCGGCCGAAGGCATGTGGACCCTCGACAACCTGCCCCGCGCAGCGCTCAGGGCGCAGCATGGCTTTGAGCCCGATGCCGCCTGGCTCTCGCACGTGCAGCGCGCAGCGGTTCGGGTGGGCGGATGTTCGGCATCCATCGTGTCGGGGCAGGGCCTGGTGATGACGAACCACCACTGCGTCACGCGCTGCCTGACCGAGCTTTCCACCCCCCAGCGGCCGGTAAAGGCCGGCGGTTACCTGGCGCTTTCGCGCGAGCAAGAACTCAGCTGTGCCGGCCTGGAGGTGCTGCAACTGCAAGCAGAGCGCGATGTCACGGCCGAGGTGCAGGCCGCCACGAAGGACCTGAAGGGGGAGGCCTTCCAGAAGGCCGAAGACGCCGTGCGGGCGCGGCTGGCGCGCGAGTGCCAACAGGGCCAGGCCGCCACGCGCCGCTGTGAGGTGACGGTGTTGTACCGCGGCGGCCAGTACATGCTGCAACAGTATGAGCGCTACAGCGACGTGCGCCTGGTGTGGGCGCCTGAAGACGCCATCGCCGCCTTCGGAGGCGACCCGGACAACTTCAACTTTCCCCGCTGGTGCCTGGATGTGGCCATGTTGAGGATCTGGCGCGACGGCAAGCCCGTGGCCACTCCGTTGCACTTCCGGGTGGATCCGCGCGGCCCACAGGCCGGCGAGGTGTTGTTCGTGCCGGGGCACCCTGGTCAGACCCAGCGCAGCCTGACCGTGGCGCAGTTGGAGCGCGTGCGTGAGCGGCTGGCCACCCAGGGCATCCCGGCGGCATCCGAGTCCCGTGGCCTGATGCACCTGTTGGCACAGCGGCCCGAGCCAACGCGCACATGGGCCCTTCAGGCGATGAGCAACATCGAGAACGGTTTGAAGGTGCAGCAAGGACGGCTGCAGGCGCTGTTCTCGCCGGGGATTTGGGCGCAGAAGACGGCCGATGAACAGGCCTTGCGCGCCCATGTGCAATCCAAGCCGGCCCTGCGGGAACAGTTGGGAGATCCGTGGGCCGACATTGCCCGCGCCCAGCAGGCACGGCGTGCGTGGGAGCAAGCCTATTCGCTGATCGCCGAGGGAGGCGCCTTTGCCGCGCCACACTTCCAGTACGCCCGAACCCTGGTACGTGGCCCGCAGGAGCGTGCCAAGCCCGATGGGCAGCGGCTGCGCGAGTTCAGCGAGAGCGGCCTGTCGGTCATGGAAAGGCGCCTGAAGGCGGCGGTGCCCATGGACCTGGCCTTCGAGCGTGAGCGCCTTGAGTGGTCACTGACCCGGCTGCGCAGTCTGCTGGGGCCCGACGATCCGGTGGTCAAGCAGGTGCTGGGCGTGCGATCACCCGCGCAGCGAGCCACCGAGCTCATACAGGGTTCTCGCCTGCACGAGGCGGCGGAGCGAACGCGTTTGTGGGATGGGGGCGAAGCTGCGGTGCGCGCCAGCGATGACCCCTTCATTGCCCTGGTGCGTGCCATCGAGCCACAGGCCCGTGCACTGCGCGATCGCTTCGAGGCCGAGGTACTGGCGGTGGAGCGCCAGGCCGCGCAAAGACTGGCGGCGGCGCAATTCGACCGCGATGGCCGCACGCGATACCCGGACGCCACCGGCACGCTGCGCCTTTCCTTCGGCACGCTCAAGGGATGGCAGGAAGGCGCGGTGGCGGTCCCCACCCACACCGATGTGGCCGGTCTGCGCGCGCGTCACACGGGGGCTGCGCCGTTTTCCATGCCATCGACCTGGCAAGGCGCCGGGGCTTCGCTGCCGGCCGATACCCCCTTCAATTTCGTGACCGACCACGACATCATCGGCGGCAATTCGGGCAGCCCGATGATCAATCGGGACTTGCGATGGGTCGGCCTGGTGTTCGACGGCAATCGCCATTCCCTGGGTGGATCATTCTTCTACGACGGCACGCTCAACCGCGCGGTATCGGTGCACCCCGCGGTGATCCTGCGGGCCTTGCAACAGGTGTATGGCGGCCGGGCTTTGGCCGAGGAGTTGCTGCAATGAGCATCTACGACCAGGAACTGGACGCTTGTGCGGCCAATCATGTGGCGCTGTCGCCGGTGAGCTTCGTAGAGCGGTCGTCCGAAGTGTTCGGTGATCTGCCTGCCGTGGTGCATGGGCATCGCCGCTACAACTGGGCGCAGGTGCGGGAACGATCGGCCAGGTTGGCTGCGGCGCTCGAGGGCTTGGGTGTTGGCCATGGTGACACCGTCAGCGCGATGCTGCCCAACACACCCGAGATGGTGGAGGCGCATTACGCGGTGCCAGCCTTGGGCGCGGTGCTCAACACGCTGAACACCCGATTGGATGCGGCCTTGCTGGCCTGGCAGATGAACCACTGTGAGGCCAAGGTGCTGCTGACCGACCGTGAGTTCGCACCCGTGATGGCGCAGGCCCTGGCGTTGCTGCGTAGCCATCACGGACGCGAGGTGGTCGTGGTCGATGTCTGCGACAGCGAGTACAGCGGCCCGGGCGATCGCCTGGGCCAGCTGGAGTACGAATCCTGGTTGGCCGCGCACGAGCCCGTGGCCAGGCTGCAAGGGCCGCGCGACGAGTGGGACGCCATCGCGGTGAGCTACACCAGCGGCACCACTGGCGACCCCAAGGGCGTGGTGACCCACCACCGCGGCGCCTACCTGAACGCGGTGTGCAACGCGGCTACCTGGACCATGCCGCATTTCCCGCGCTACCTGTGGACGCTGCCGATGTTCCACTGCAACGGCTGGTGCTTCCCCTGGACCGTGGCGATGCTGGGTGGCACCCATGTGTGCTTGCGCAAGGTGGAGGCCGCCGCCATCTTGCAGGCCATCCGCGAGCACCGCGTAGACCACTACTGTGCCGCCCCCATCGTGCACAGCCTGGTCTACAACGCGCCGGCCGAGCTGCGCGCGGGCATCACCCACCAGGTACGCGGCATGGTGGCCGGTGCCGCGCCGCCGGCCGCGATGATCGAGGGCATGGCGAAGATCGGCTTCGACATCACCC
>JBEAWD010000120.1:0-4169 GCA_041160585.1 Pseudomonadota bacterium
GTGGCAGTCCGGGCCACGCGGATCACATTGAAGTCCTCTTCTGGCGCGGTGGGGCGGCGCACGCCGCGCGCCTGCAGGATGCCCGGCGGCACGTACTTGCGCAGCAGCGGGTGCTGCCACACATCGGTGCGCGCATACCAGTAGTGCTCACCATCCAGCCCGCCGTAGGCCACGTTCAGGGTAGGCGTGTAGCCCACCTGGGTCTGGGTCCACAGCTGCTTCACATCGTCATACACGATGTCGATGGGCAGTGCGTGCTCCAAGCCAGTATGCCCATCCACGATTTGGCTCATGTTCTGTTGGAACATGCTCGCGCCCTCGGGCACCACCATCATCTGGGTGCGGCGTGCGGCCTCCAGCACCATCTGCCGTTGTTCGCGCCGGGGTTGGTTGTAGCTCTTGACGCTGATGGCGCCGTTGCTCTTTTGCCGCTGCAGGTGGGTCAGCGCATCATCCAGGTTGTTGATGACCGCGTTGATCGACCCCTTGGCGCCGTACAGGATGGAGCCCGTGCTGAACACGCGTGGGCCCAACACCTGGCCGCTGCGCTGCAACTCCGCCGTGGCGAAGATGTGGTCGTTTCGGTTGCTCGGGTCGTGCAGGGCGGTCACCCCAAAGGCCAAAGAAGCCAGATTCACCCAACTCTGCTGCGGGATGAGCCCGTCTTCGCCCATGGCCCCATGCCAATGGGCATCGATGAAGCCCGGCACGATGGTCTTTCCCCGCACGTCCACACGGCGGGCATCGGCGGGAATCGAAATGGCCGAGGCAGGACCGATCGCGCTGATGCGATGGCCGTCGATCAGGACCACCGCGTCCTGGATCACCTCATCGGGTTGTGAGGCCCGCATGGTGGCCACCTTCGCGCCGACCAAGGCGATGCGCCCCGGGGGCCGATCGGTGGTCGCGGTCAATCCAATGTCGCGGCCCTGTGCATCGCGGCCCGGTACATCTTGGCTCTTTGCGGACGGTGCACCCGCCGTCGGAGCAAAGGCCTGGGCCAAGGGGACACTGAACAAGCGGTTGCCCATGCTGAAGTGGGCCGTGCGCGAGTCGCCGCTGAAATGCAAATGCTGGCCGGCGTCATGGCTCAGCCGTTTGACCGGCAGCCCTTCCATGCGGGACCCGATCGTCAGCGGCTTGCCGGTCGAGGGCAAGGGCAACACGTAGGCGTGGAAGCGGTCGATGAAGCCCAGCCATCGGCCATCCGGCGACACGTTGTACTCGCTGATGAATTCACCGCGCGCCACCTCAATGTCCTCACCGCCCTGCAGACGAACGCGCCACAGTGCGCGCCGCACCTCCACTTCGCTGATGGAGGCGGTGCGGGTGATGAACACCTCGTCATTCTTCGCGCCGTATTGGGGCGTGTCCCCGTCACGACTGATGCGCCTTGGGCTGCCGCTGCCATCGGCACTGGCGATGTAGACGCCCGTCTCCAGGCCGTGCCATGGCGAAAGCAGCACGCTGCCCCGGGACTTCACATACACGACCTGCCGGCCATCGGGCGAAAAGCGCGGCGTCAGGTACTTGCCGGGCTCAGGCGTGACGATGGTCTCGCGCCCGCTGGCAAGCTCACGCACCCGAACACGCCCCATCTGCCGGTCGTCCCAGGACACATACACCACCCGCTTGCCGTCTCGGCTAAGGCTGGGCTGAAACTCGAAGTGTTCGCCTTGGCGGGTCAGGCGTTGCGCGGGCTGGGATTCATCTGTCAGGCTGCGCTGCCACAGGTGGCCCAGCGCCGAATACACGACAAATCGCCCATCGGGTGCCACCTGCACATGGCGCAGCTGACGCACCTCGAATTGATCCGGCGCCACCGTTTGCTTTACGCGCAGCGCATCGCGCACCTCGCGCGTGTGCTTCACATGGAAGGGGATTTCCGCAGCCTTGCCGTCACTGGCCTGAACGCGCCAGAGCTTGCCCTGCGCCCACACAATCAGCTGCCGTGCATCGGGCGTCCAGGCGAATCCGGGGTACACGCCGTAGACGCTCCAGGCTTCCTGCAAGTCACGGCTGAGGCCGCCCCACAGGGCGCGCTCGGTGCCGGATTGAAGGTCCTTGATGAAGAGGGTGCTTTGGTTGCGCACGCGGCGCACGAAGGCCAGTTGCTTGCCATCGGGCGAGGGCACGGGCCGCACCGCCCCGCCGGGGCCGGTCACGAAGGCCTCGGTGTGGCCGTCGGTGAGGTCCTGCCGAAAGATGCGGAAGATCTCCTTGTTGGAATCCTTGTTGTATTCAAAGGTGTTGCCTGGCGTCGTGTCACGCGAGTAGTACAGGTGCCGGGCATCCGGCGAGATGGCGGGCTCGCCCAGGTCTTTCTGCCAATTGGGCTTCTCGTTGAGGGCCACGCCCTTGCCGCCATCCAAGTGGTACAGCCAGATCTCGCCCGAACCCATTGAGCGCGTGCCGAAGTAGTGCTTGCGCGCCAGCACATACTGGCCGCTGGGATGCCAGGCCGGGTTGTTCAGCAGGCGTTCGGGTTCGGTGGTCAGGGCGCGCGCACCGCTGCCGTCACGGTTCATCACCCAGATGTTGTCGCCCCCACCGGCATCCGACACGAAGGCGATCTGCCGACCATCCGGCGAGAAGCGGGCCTGGTGCTCCCACGCGATGGACGTGGTCAGGGGCTGAGCGGTTCCGCCTTCGATGGGCAGCAGGTACAGGTCGCCCAACAGGTCAAAGACCAACGTCTTGCCATCGGGGCTGACGTCCACGCTCATCCACGTTCCCGTTTGGGTATCGATCTGCACCGTACGCGCAGCACCCGGCGGCTGATTCACGTTCCAGCTGGGCTTGGCCTGCTGGGGCTGCGCCCCAACTGCCAAGGGTGCGGCTACCAAAGCGGTGGCGCAGGCCGCCAGGGTAGACAGGGCGCAGGCGAATGATCGAAGAGGCATCTCGAAACCCAGTACCGAACGTGGAGCCGATTCTGCCGACAAATCCCAGCAAAGCTGGCGCTGAGACGGGCCTCGGGTTTATCCTTGGCAGCATGAATCCCACGCGCCAAGATCCCCATCCCGCGCCACGCCTGGAAGTGCAGCCGCGTGACCTGAGCGCCTACCGGCGTGGGAACACCGGCATCGATTACGTGCACCGATTCGAATCGGGCAAGCCCGGGCCGCACGTGCTGATCAATGCGCTCACCCACGGCAATGAGTTCTGCGGCATGGTTGCGGCTTGCGACCTCCTGGACTCCGGTGTTCGGCCCTTGATCGGCACGCTCACCGTGAGCTTTGCCAATGTGGCGGCCTACGAAAGCTTTGATCCCGCCGATCCCTTCAAGAGTCGACAAATCGACCACAACCTGAACCGCATCTGGTCCAGCGAATGGTTGGATGGTGGAGAAGACAGTGTGGAGCTGCGCCGCGCGCGCGAGATGCGCCCGGCTGTCGCAGCGGCCGATCACATCCTGGACATCCACTCGACCAGCCAGGACGTGGTGCCCTTCTGGGTGTACCCGCACTTCGCCCGCAATGCGGCCGTGGCCAGCGCCCTGCCCTTACCCGATGTGCACCTGGTGATGCCCAAGGGGCTGGGATCGGGCTGCCCCGTGATCCAGCATGGGCGCCACGGCCAGCCCGACAGCAACGCCGGTGCTGCGCTGGTGGTGGAGTGCGGCCAGCACTTCCTTCAGGCCAGCGCCGACCGTGCCATCCGCGTGGCGCGGGCCTTCCTGGCCCACTTTGGGCTGATGGCACCCAGTCAGGCGGGCGAACCGTCAGTCGTGCACCGTCGTTTCGAACTGCTGCGCACGCATGTGATTCGCCACCCAGACTTTCACTTCGTGCGGCCCCTCAAGGGCTTCGAACAGTTTGCGCACGGTGAGTTGATTGGCCATGATGGAGACGAAGCCATCACGGCGCCGTGCAACGACTGCACCGTGTTCATGCCGGCGCGTGTGCCGATCGTGGGCCGAGAGGGCGTGTACCTCACCCGCCCGATGGCGGCCGCTTAGAACCCTGGCGGCCTAGGGCCCCTTGCCGCCCTGTTCAGCGTGAGGGTTTCGGTGCAGGTGTCGAAGCTGGTGTCGATGCTGGTGTCGATGAAGGAGCCGGGGCAGGTGCCGGAGCTTCAATGCGCTCCACTTCCACGCCCTCTTCCGCCATGGGCTGATCGGGCTGTATGGCCCACCACCAAGCCCCGGCACCGGCCATGGCAAACAG
>JBEAWD010000129.1:0-12671 GCA_041160585.1 Pseudomonadota bacterium
TGCTGCAGGCCGTGGGCCGCACACCCAACGGCAAGAAGATCGCTGCCGACAAGGCCGGCGTCACGGTCAGCGACCGCGGCTTCATCGACGTGGACATCCAGATGCGCACGAACATGGCGCACATCTTCGCCATCGGCGACATCGTGGGTCAGCCCATGTTGGCCCACAAGGCGGTGCACGAGGCGCATGTGGCTGCCGAGGTGATTGCCGGCGAGTTGCAGGGCAAGCCCGAGCTGGCGGCGGCGGCCTTCAACGCCCGGGTGATCCCCAGCGTGGCCTACACCGACCCTGAGGTGGCCTGGGTAGGTCTGACCGAAGATCAGGCCAAGGCACAGGGCATCAAGGTCAAGAAGGGCCTGTTCCCCTGGACCGCATCGGGCCGGGCGATTGCCAACGGCCGCGACGAGGGCTTCACCAAGCTGCTGTTCGAGGATTCTCCCCAGGAAGGATCAGAGGAGGGCCATGGCCATGGCCGAATCCTGGGCGGCGGCATCGTGGGCACCCACGCCGGCGACATGATCGGTGAAATCGCCCTGGCCATTGAAATGGGCGCTGACGCAGTGGACATTGGGAAGACCATCCACCCGCACCCCACGCTGGGCGAAAGCATCGGCATGGCCGCGGAAGTGGCGCACGGGTCCTGCACCGATCTGCCGCCGGCCAAACGCTGAAGGCGATCAGCCGATGTCGCTGCAGTGCAGATCGAAGCGACCGCTGCGGCGGCAGTCGAAAAAGTGCCGCAGCGTCACCTTCACCGTGCGAAAGGCCAGTTCGTCCCAGGGCACCTCGTGCTCGGCAAACAGCCGCGCCTCGATGGTTTCAGGGCCGGGATTGAACTGGTCGCTCTTGAGCGTGGCCAGGTAGAACAGATGCACCTGACCCACCTGCACCACGTTGAGCAGCGAAAACAGCGGGCCCAACTCGATCAGCGCGCCGGCTTCCTCGTCGGTCTCGCGCCGTGCACCATCGGCCGTGGATTCGCCCAGCTCCAGAAAACCGGCCGGCAGCGTCCAGAAGCCCAGCCGCGGCTCGATGTTGCGACGGCACAGCAGCACCTTGTCTTCCCAAACCGGCACCGTGCCCACCACGTTCAGCGGGTTCTCGTACTGGATGTGCCCGCAGACGCCGCACATGGCCCGCTCGCGGTTGTCTTCCGGCGGCACACGGTAGTTCACCGCCGTGCCACAGGCTCGGCAATGCTGGATGCGGGCGCGCTGGCTCAACAACATGGCCTCAGTGTAGTGCGCCGGGGCTTGCGCAGATTCGATTCAACCAGACCAACCGTCCTACCATCATGATGGAACTTTTCAACTACTACCGCTCCTCTGCCTCCTTTCGGGTGCGCATTGCCCTGGCCCTCAAGGGCTTGGACTACACCTACACGCCGGTTCACCTGGCGCGTGGCGAACAACTCAAGGAGTCGTACGCGGTCGTGTCGGCCAGCCGCCTGGTGCCCACCTTGCGTGAAGAGGACGGCTCGCTGCTGACGCAGTCGCTGGCCATCATCGAGTACCTGGATGAAACCCACCCCGAGCCGGCGCTGTTGCCGGCCGACGCCCTGGGCCGAGCCCGCGCCCGTGCCTTGGCCTACGACATTGCTTGCGAAATCCACCCGATCAACAACCTGCGCGTGCTGCGCTACCTGAGCGCCGACCTCAAGCTCAGCGAAGACGACAAGAACCGTTGGTACCGCCACTGGGTGGAAACCGGGCTGGCTGTGGTGGAGCGCCAGCTGCAAGGCCATCCGGCCACCGGGATCTACTGCCACGGGGACACGCCCACCCTCGCCGATATCACCCTCGTGCCTCAGATCTTCAATGCCAAGCGCTTCGACTGTCGCCTGGACCATGTGCCCACCGTCATGCGCGTGTTCGAACAGTGCATGAGCCACCCGGCCTTCAGCCAAACACAGCCCTCGGCCTGCCCAGACGCCGAATAGCTACTGCCGTCCTCACCCCCGACGTCCTTGCCCCTGGCCCTGTACCGTCCGATGTCGTCCCTGCCTCTCATCATCCCCGACTGGCCCGCCCCTGGCGGCGTCGGTGCGGCCATGAGCACACGGCAGGGTGGCGTGAGCAAGGCGCCTTTCGACAGCCTGAACCTGCGCCCCGCGGGCCTGGATGCGCCGGGTGCCACCACATGGGAATCGGCCGACCTGGCGCTTCACATCGCCCAGAACATCGCACGGTGGCACGAGGCCATTGGCGTGCGGCCCGTCTTCCTCAGGCAGGTGCACGGCTGTGTGGTGGCCGATCTGGATCAATTCAACGGGTCGCCCTCGGGTGACTCCGCAGCGTTGGACACAGCCGGCGCACAGACACACCCAACGCAGTTTCCGATGGCCGATGCTGCCGTCACCACGCGAACCGATATCGCCTGCACCGTTCTGGTGGCCGACTGCCTGCCGGTGCTGTTCACCGACCGACGAGGCCGTGCCGTGGCCGCGGCCCATGCCGGCTGGCGGGGGCTGGCCGCCGGTGTGCTGGAAGCCACCGTGGCCGCCCTGTGCCGCGCGGCCGCCTGCGCACCTGAGGACGTGGTGGCCTGGATCGGCGCGAGCATCGGTCCTTCGGCCTTCGAGGTGGGGGAGGATGTGCTGCAGGCGTTTGGCGCCGGGCAGCCCCGTGGCGTGCCCCTGTCGCTGTTCGTCCATGCCCCGCGCCCAGACGGTTCGCCCCGCTGGAAAGCCGATCTGCCTGGGCTGGCCAGGGCGCGGCTCGGTGCAGTGGGCGTGGCACAGGTCAGCGGCAGCGGCAGCGGCTTGTGCACCGCCAGCGACCCCTCAAGGTTCTTTTCGTTCCGGCGCGACGGGTTGACCGGGCGCATGGCCGCCAGCATCTGGCGCGGCCGGACTTGAGGAGGCGGCGGCGATGCGGGCACGACGGCGCATGGGCGTTCCCAGCAGGTACATCACGATGCCCATGGGCAGCAGCCCGTACAGGGCGAACGTCAACAGGGCGCCAAGCACCGTGCCCTGGGGCGACAGCGCTTCGACGATCGACATCATCAGCACCACGTACATCCACGCGATGGCCACCAGGTACATGCCACAAGCTCCGCTTCTTGCCCGCCCGCCTTATGGCCAACGGATCCTTCATTGTGCTGACAAGGTAGCTGGGCCCGTCATCACCAGGAAAGATTGCCGGGCTAGAGTCGGGGTATTCAGGCCTGCATGCCGATTTCAGTTGACGAATGCGGGACCCGCCTGGCCTGGGCGCACACCGCTGTTGTAGGAGACCGCCATGGCCAAGAAGAAGCCCGACCTCACCGACATGAGCGACAACGCGCAGGCCTTCGGTACTGCCGTGGGCGACGCTTTCAAGTCCCTGGCCGGCATGACCCTGCCGATGCAGGATATGGCCCGCCTTCAGCAGAACTACCTGCAGGAAATGGGCAGCCTGTGGAACCAGGCCTTGGGCTCGACCCATGATCACGCCCCGATCAAGGACCGCCGGTTTTCGTCGGAGGCCTGGACCGCAAACCCCATGGCGGCGTTCACCGCGCGAGCCTACCTGCTCAATGCCCGAACGCTGATGGAGATGGCCGAAGCCGTAGAGGGTGACGCCAAGACCAAGGCCAGGGTGCGGTTTGCGGTACAGCAGTGGATCGACGCGGCCAGCCCGTCTAATTTTCTGGCCCTGAACCCCGAGGCCCAGCAAAAGGCGGTGCAGACCCAAGGCCAAAGTATCGCCAGGGGCATGGAGCAGCTGCTGGCCGACATCCGCCAGGGTCACATGAGCCAGACCGATGAGACCGTCTTCGAGGTCGGCCGCAACGTGGCCACGACCGAAGGTACCGTGGTCTATGAAAACGAGCTGATGCAGCTCATCGAGTACAAGCCGCTCACCGCCCAGGTGCACGAGCGGCCGATGCTCTTCGTGCCGCCCTGCATCAACAAGTACTACATCCTCGACCTTCAGCCCGACAACTCCGTCATCCGCTACACCGTCGAGCAAGGTCACCGGTTGTTCGTGGTGAGCTGGCGCAATCCGGATGAGAGCCTGGCGGCCAAGTCATGGGATGACTACATCGCCGACGGTCCCCTCAAGGCGATCGAAGTGGTGCAGGCCATCACCGGCAAGGACACCTTCAACATGTTGGGGTTCTGCGTGGGAGGCACCATCCTCACCACCGCCTTGGCCGTGCTGGCCGCCCGCGGTGAACAGCCAGCCTCCAGCGTCACCCTGCTGACCACGCTGCTCGATTTCTCCGACACCGGCATCCTGGACATCTTCGTCGATGAGCCTGCGGTGCAAATGCGCGAAATGACCATCGGCGCGGAGGCCCCGAGCGGCCCGGGCCTGCTCAAGGGCGGAGAATTGGCGGCCACCTTCAGCTTTCTGCGCCCCAACGACCTGGTGTGGAACTACGTGGTGGGCAACTACCTCAAGGGTGAAACCCCGCCGCCCTTTGACCTGCTGTACTGGAATTCCGACAGCACCAACCTGCCCGGACCCATGTACTGCTGGTACCTGCGTCACCTGTACCTGCAAAATGAACTTCGCGTACCCGGCCGCCTGATCACCTGCGGTGAAAAGGTGGACGTGGGTGCCATCAAGGCGCCGTTCTACCTGTATGCCTCGCGGGAAGACCACATCGTGCCCTGGCATGCGGCCTACCGCAGCACGCAGATGGTCAAGGGCAAGAAGCGTTTCGTGATGGGGGCCTCGGGCCACATCGCCGGTGTGATCAACCCGCCCGCAAAGGGCAAGCGCAACTACTGGACCAACGATCGCCTGGTGAACGAGGCCGAAGACTGGCTGGAGGCCGCCACCGAGCACCCGGGTTCCTGGTGGACCGACTGGTCGCGTTGGCTGGCCACGCACGCCGGCAAGAAGGTGGCCGCCCCCAAGGCACCGGGCAGCCGCCAGCACAAGGCCATCGAGCCGGCACCCGGCCGCTATGTCAAGCAGAAGGCTTGACCTTCCTCACGACCGCCATTTGCAGACCCTCGACTGAAACCCTGGAGTTCCCCATGAGTCAAGACATCGTCATCGTCGCCGCCACCCGCACCGCCGTGGGCAAGTTCGGCGGTACCCTGGCCAAGACAGCCGCCACCGAACTCGGCAGCGTGGTGATTGCCGAACTGTTGCGCCGCACCGGTGTGCCTGCCGATCAGGTGGGCGAGGTGATCATGGGCCAGGTGCTGGCCGCGGGTGTGGGCCAGAACCCGGCACGCCAGGCCATGATGAAGGCGGGCCTGGCCAAGGAAACCCCGGCCCTGACCATCAACGCCGTGTGCGGATCGGGTCTGAAGGCCGTGATGCTGGCCGCGCAGGCTGTGGCCTGGGGCGACAGCGAAATCGTGATCGCGGGTGGCCAGGAGAACATGAGCGCCAGCCCCCACGTGCTGCTGGGCAGCCGTGACGGCCAGCGCATGGGTGACTGGAAGATGGTCGACACCATGATCGTGGACGGCCTGTGGGACGTCTACAACCAGTACCACATGGGTATCACCGCCGAAAACGTGGCCAAGGCCCATGGCATCACGCGCGACATGCAGGACGCGCTGGCCCTGGGGTCCCAGCAGAAGGCCGCTGCCGCGCAGGACGCCGGCAAGTTCACCGATGAGATCGTGGGCGTGACCATCCCCCAGCGCAAGGGGGACCCAGTGGTCTTCAACACCGACGAGTTCATCAACAAGAAGACCAACGCCGAAGCCTTGGCGGGCCTGCGCCCGGCCTTCGACAAGGCCGGCAGCGTCACCGCCGGCAATGCCTCGGGGATCAACGACGGCGCGGCAGCCGTGATGGTCATGAGCGCCAAGAAGGCCGCCGCACTGGGACTCAAGCCCCTGGCCCGCATCGCGGCCTTCGGCACCAGCGGACTCGACCCCGCCACCATGGGCATGGGTCCGGTGCCGGCCTCCCAGAAGGCCTTGGCCCGCGCGGGTTGGAAGGCTCAGGATGTCGACCTGTTCGAGCTCAACGAGGCTTTTGCGGCTCAGGCCTGCGCGGTGAACAAGGCGCTGGATATCGACCCCGCACGCGTGAACGTCAACGGCGGGGCCATCGCCATCGGACACCCCATCGGCGCATCGGGCTGCCGCATCCTGGTCACGCTGCTGCACGAAATGCAGCGCCGTGACGCCAAGAAGGGTCTGGCTGCGCTGTGCATCGGCGGCGGCATGGGCGTTTCCCTGGCGGTGGAGCGCTGAGCGCCGCATCGGCCGACCATTGAATGCATCACCAACGAGGCACAGCCTCAAACATTGAGAGGTAGGAGATCCACATGAGTCAGAAAGTAGCTTACGTCACCGGCGGCATGGGTGGCATCGGAACCGCCATCTGCCAGCGCCTGCACAAGGACGGTTTCAAGGTCATCGCCGGCTGCGGCCCCACGCGTGACCACGCCAAGTGGCTGGCCGAGCAAAAGGCAATGGGCTACACCTTCTATGCGTCGGTGGGCAACGTCTCCGATTGGGAGTCCACCACGCAGGCGTTTGCAGCGGCCAAGGCAGAGCATGGCCCCATCGACGTACTGGTCAACAACGCCGGCATCACACGCGACCGCATGTTCCTGAAGATGACCCGTGAAGACTGGGACGCGGTGATCGACACCAACCTCAACTCCATGTTCAACGTGACCAAGCAGGTGGTGCCCGACATGGTGGAGCGTGGATGGGGCCGCATCATCCAGATCTCCTCGGTCAACGGCGAAAAGGGTCAGGCCGGTCAGACCAACTACTCGGCCGCCAAGGCCGGCATGCATGGCTTCACCATGGCCCTGGCCCAGGAGATGGCCAACAAGGGCGTGACCGTGAACACGGTCAGCCCGGGCTACATCGGCACCGACATGGTCCGCGCGATCAAGCCCGAGGTGCTGGAGAAGATTGTGGCCACCATTCCGGTCAAGCGCTTGGGCACGCCCGAGGAAATCGGCTCCATCGTCGGCTGGCTGGCCGGTGAGGATTCGGGCTTCACCACCGGTGCAGACTTCTCCTGCAACGGTGGTCTGCACATGGGCTGACGCCCGGCACGCCTGAGGACAGCCTGGGGCGACCCCGGGCCACTTTCAGAAGACGATGCCTCAACCCTGTGCCCGGTGGCACAGGGTTTTTTCTTGCCCGATCAGGGCTTGCGCAGCTTGCGCCAAGGTGTGTGGCTGGCCATCGGCCAAGGGGATGCTCACCGCGCAGGCCATGCCGGCATAGTTGCGGTCCATGGATCGCAGGTATAGCGGGTCGTAATGTTCCCGCACCAGGTGCTCGAACACCGTGGCCCAAAGACCGTCACGGGCACACTGCTGCCACTGCCCCACCGTCTCATGCCCGCGCAGCTCCACCAGGTGGTCCAAGAGCGCGCAGAACCCTGGCACGTCGGTGGTGAAGTGCGCGTAGTCTTCCAGCAACAAGGCCACGCGCGCCTGCAGCGGCATGTCCACCAAGCCGATACGCCCGTGCAGCCGCATGCACTGGATCAGGGCCTCGGGCACCTGCAGCGCACCGATTTTCTTGCTTTCGCTTTCCACGAACACGGGTCGTTGCGGATCGAAGATGCGCAGCACCTGCCACACGCGGTTCTCGAATTGCTTTTGACTGGGCTGGGAAATCCCGGGCAGGGCGCCAAGCACCGAGCCACGGTGGCAGGCCAAGGCCTCCAGGTCCAGCACCTGCGCGCCCTGCGCCGACAGGGCCTGCAGCAGGCGGCTCTTCCCACTTCCGGTTCGCCCGCCGATCACCACGTAGTGCAAGCGCAGCGGCAGGGTTTGAAGCTCGGCCCGAACCGCTGCCCGAAAAGCCTTGTACCCGCCCTGCAGCAAAGTGACGCGAAAGCCGACTTGGTCGAGAAACCAGGCCAGGGTGCCACTGCGCTGACCGCCCCGCCAGCAGTAGACCAAGGGCTGCCACTCCCGCGGTTTGTCGGCGGCCTGTTGCTCGAGCAATTCTGCGATGCGTCGTGCTACCAGGGCCCCACCGCGCTTGCGGGCATCGAAGGCCGATTCCTGCTTGTACTGGGTGCCCACCACACGACGCTCCTCGTCGTCCAGCACCGACCAGCATTGCGCACCGGGCAGGTGGTCCAGTTCGAACTCGGATGGCGACCGAGCGTCCAACACCGCATCGAAGCGGCCGAGTTGGGCCAAGACTTCCTCAGCGCTGAGCAGGCGCACCGCCATGGTCGTCAGGCGGCCACCGGGCGCACGGCACCCGCTGCGTCGAGGAGTTCGCTTTCGATCTGCAACTGGGTGCGTGCGTGGCGCAAGGCATCGCCCATCACGACAAAGGTGTCCTCCACGCGCTCGCCCAGGGTCATGACCTTGGCCAGTTCCAGGTTGATGCGGTGCTGAGCCAGCACGCGGGCGATCGAATACAGGAGCCCCGCGCGGTCGCTCGTGCTGACCGACAGCAGGTAGCGCTGCCCGCGTTCATCCGGGCGCAGGGACACCCGTGGGGTGATGGGAAAGCTGCGCACCCGGCGTGACAGGCGCCCGCGGGCCGGCTCAGGCAGTGGCGCTTGCGACGACACGGCTGCGGCGAGTTGGTGTTCGACCAAGGCGATCAGGTCGCGGTGGGCGGAGGCCGTGTCGGGGCCGCCGGCGGCATGCGCCTGAACCACTTCGAACGTGTCCAGCGCATAGCCGGTGCGCGTGGTGTGCACCTTGGCGTCCAGGATGTTGAACCCCGCGTTGTCGAAGTAGCCGCAGATGCGCGCAAAGAGGTCTGGCCTGTCGGGGCTGTAGACCAGCACCTGAAGGCCTTCTCCCACCGACGATGCCCGGGCATTGACCACCGGCTCTTCGGTCTGCAGATGGCGCCACAGGGCGCGGGCATGCCAGGCCAGATCGGCCGACTCATGGCGCGCGAAGTAACTCACCTCCAGTGCGTCCCACAGGGGTTTCTCGGTGCCGGGCAGCTGCGAGGCCAGCGCCAGCAGGGTGCGGGCCTCGCCCTTGCGGGAATCGATCTCGGCCTGAGCGCCCGGCTTGTCGCCGCCCAAGGCCCGCCGTGTGGCGCGGAACAGGTCTTCCAGCAGCTTGCCCTTCCAGCCATTCCACACCTTGGGGCTGGTACCCCGGATGTCGGCCACCGTCAGCAGGTACAAGGCCGTCAGGCTGCGCACGTCCTTGACCTTGGCGGCAAAGGCCTGGATCACCTCCGGATCCGACAGGTCTTCCTTCTGTGCGATCCGGCTCATGGTCAGGTGTTCTCGCACCAGGAAGTCGATCAGCTTGGCGTCATCCTTGGCGATGCCGTGTTCGCGGCAAAACCGCTTCACTTCCGTGGAGCCCAACTCCGAATGGTCGCCCCCACGCCCTTTGGCCACATCATGGAACAAAGCGGCCACCACCAGCACCCAGGGCTTGTCGAAGCCTGCGGCCAGGTTGGAACAGAAGCTGTACTCGTGCGCATGTTCAGGCACGAAGAAGCGGCGCACGTTGCGCACGACCATCAGGATGTGCTGGTCCACCGTGTACACGTGGAACAGGTCGTGCTGCATCTGCCCCACGATGCGCCTGAACACCCACAGCGTGCGGCCCAGCACGCTGGTCTGGTTCATCAGGCGCAGGGTGTGGGTCTGCCCGCCGCCGGGGTGCTGCAGGATGTCCAGGAACTGCCGCCGGTGTTCCGGGTTACGGCGGAAATCTGAGTCCATCAGATTGCGCGCGTTGTACAGCGCACGCAGGGTGCGGGCCGACAAGCCCTTGATGCCCACGGTGCGTTGGTAGAGGCTGAAGGTCTCCAGAATGGCCGAGGGGCGCTCGCGATAGAGCTCGTCGCGCGCCACTTCCAGCAAACCACCGCGGTCCATGAAGTCGGGCGTCAGCGGCCGCATGGGCACATCGCGCGACCCGGCGATGCGTTCCTGCACCTCTTGCATCACGATCTCATTGAGCTGGACCACTGCCTTGGCGCTCCAGTAGTAGCGCTTCATGAGGGCTTCGGACACACGCTGGCCCTTGGCGGGTTTGAGCCCCATGCGCTCAGCCAGTTGGGTCTGCAGGTCGAACACCAGCCGGTCTTCCCGTCGGTTGGCCACCACATGCAGCCAGGCGCGGATGGTGGTGAGCGTGGCCTGCTGCCGTTCGATCTGGCGGGCCTCGAACTTCGTGATCACACCGTTGGCGGCCAGTTCGGCCCAGCTGCGCCCATAGCCGGCCGCGCGCGCCACCCACATCAGCACCTGCAGGTCTCGCAGTCCGCCGGGGCTTTCCTTGCAGTTGGGCTCAAGCGAATAGGGCGTGTCCTCGTACTTCAGGTGACGCTGGTACATCTCCAGCGTCTTGGCGCGCAGAAACGCCGAAGGCTCCATCACCGATTGGGTCGCAACCTGGAAGGCCTGCATCAGCTTGGCTGGGCCAAACACGAGGCGCGACTCCAGCATCGCGGTCTGGATGGTCACATCGCGCTGCGCCTCTTGGGCACATTGCTCGGGCGTTCGAACGGAGGAGCCGATCTCCAGAGCGCAATCCCAACAGGCGGTGATGAACGCTGCGATCCGCTCCTGTGCGGCGGCGTCGCTCTCCAGGTGGGGAGCCACCAGCAGCAGCACATCGACATCGGAGTGCGGAAACAGGGCGCCACGACCGTAGCCCCCCACGGCCACCAAGGCAACCTCAGCCGGCAGACGGGTGCCATCGGCCAGCGCCTTGAGGGTGCGGTCGGTCAGGCGGGAAAGGCCCCGCAGCAGGGTATGGGTGACCGCCGCGCTGGGCCTTCTTGCCGCGAAGGCCTCCATGAGGGCCTGTTTGTCGCGGCGGTGTTGTTGGCGCAGTTCGGCGATGCGGGGGGTGTCCACGCAGCGTGGCCTCAGGCCGTGGTGCTGATGAAGGCCGGCGGCGCAGGCGAACCCGCCGACAGGGTCAGTACCTCAAAGCCGGTGTCGGTTACCAGCACCGTGTGCTCCCACTGGGCCGAAAGCGACCGGTCCTTGGTGACGATGGTCCAGCCGTCGCCCAATTCGCGGATCTCGCGACGGCCGGCATTGATCATCGGCTCGATCGTGAAGGTCATCCCGGGTACCAGTTCCTCCAGCGTCCCTGGTCGCCCATAGTGCAGCACTTGGGGCTCTTCGTGGAATTTCTGCCCGATGCCGTGGCCGCAGAACTCGCGAACCACGGAAAAGCCCTGGCCTTCAGCAAAGGTCTGAATGGCATGGCCAATGTCGCCCAATCGCGCGCCGGGTTTGACCTTGGCGATGCCACGCCACATGGCGTCGTAGGTGATGCTGCACAGCCGCTTGGCCGCGATAGAGCCTTCGCCCACCACAAACATGCGGCTGGTATCACCGTGCCAGCCGTCCTTGATGACGGTGACGTCGATGTTGACGATGTCGCCGTTCTTCAGGGCTCGCTCGTTGGGGATGCCGTGGCAGATCTGGTGGTTGACCGAGGTGCAGATCGACTTCGGGTAGGGGATGTAGCCCGGCGGCGCGTAGTTCAGCGGTGCGGGAATGGCCTGCTGGACCTGCGTGATGTGGTCGTGGGCGATCTGGTCCAAACGTTCGGTGCTCACGCCGGGCACCACGTGCGCCGTGAGCATGTCCAGCACTTCGGAAGCCAGGCGGCATGCGGTGCGCATGCCTTCGATGTCGGAGGGAGACTTGATCGTGGACGCCATCCGGGAATTATCCCACCCGGTGTCGGCCGCTGCAGGGGGCTCACTTAAAATCGGTGGCCGCCATCCACTGGGTCCGCATGACTTCCAACACCTCGACCGCATTTCCCGTTTTCGGCGGTGCAGCCCATTCCGATTTCCGTCTCCAGGCGCTGCTGCGGCAGGTGCAGTCGGTTGTGCCCCGAGTCGAAGCGATCAGCAGTCGCCATGTGTTCTGGGTGTGGCCTGAGCGGGCCTTGTCGCCGGATGAGCGAAAGCCGGTGGCCGAGTTGCTGGAAGCCCAGCTGGACGACCCGAGCAGCCAGCCCGGCATGGACCGACGGCACAGCTTGACCGTGATGCCCCGACTGGGCACGGTCTCTCCCTGGGCCAGCAAGGCCACCGACATTGCCCACAACTGCGGCTTGCCCGTGCGCCGGGTGGAGCGCGTCACCGAATACACCCTGGAGCTGACCCAGGGCCTGCTCAAGCGGATGGCCGGCGTGGCCTCTGCCCTGAGCCCCGAGGAATGGCAAGCGGCCGCTGCGGTGTTGCACGACCGCATGACCGAAAGCGTGGCCGATACGCCCGAGGCGGCCCGGGCACTCTTCGAGGCTCGGCGGGCAGATGCCATGGACACGGTCGATGTTCAGGGGGGTGGCCGTGCCGCACTGATGGATGCCAACCGTCAGTGGGGACTGGCGCTGTCCGAGGACGAGATCGACTACCTCGTTCAGGCCTTCACCCAGTTGGGCCGAAATCCGACCGACGTGGAGCTGATGATGTTCGCGCAGGCCAACAGCGAACATTGCCGCCACAAGATCTTCAACGCCGAATTCACGATCGACGGTGTCAAGCAGGCCCATTCGATGTTCGGCATGATCCGCCACACCGAAAAGACCAGCCCCCAGCACACGATCGTGGCCTACCACGACAACGCTGCGGTCATGGAAGGTCACACGATCGAGCGCTGGCAGCCCGACCCGCTTGCCAAGGGCGCCAAGCCCTATGGGGCTCACACCGAAACCGCCCATGTGCTGATGAAGGTGGAGACGCACAACCACCCCACGGCCATCTCGCCCTTTCCCGGTGCGGCCACTGGCGCGGGTGGTGAGATCCGCGACGAAGGTGCCAC
>JBEAWD010000170.1:0-21274 GCA_041160585.1 Pseudomonadota bacterium
AGCCCCACGTCGCCAGAGGTGACCGTCACCACACCCACTGCGGCCGGCGCCGTCTTGTTGTCATTTCCGCCGCCACAGGCCGAAAGCCCCAGCAGCATGAACGCGGCCAGCAAGGCCGCGACGGGTCGTGTGCGAACAGTCATCCTCCAACTGTAGCCACTGTCCTGCACGCGCGCGGGCTTTAGGGTAAACTCTTGGTTCTTCATCCCCTCTGACCTTTCGGCCTCGTCGTGCATTCGATGCTCGGCCGACACTCCCTGGTGCAGGTCGGCGGCGATGCCGTCGCTTCGGACCCACCGGTACCGTCCCGGGCTCAAGCTCCTTGTTGTGCAGGAGCTCCCCGCCGGACCTCAATTCCACTTTCGCGACTTCACCTGTGGGCGGCCGTCCCTTGTCGGCTTGGCCCGCGCAAACCGTGCCCGGCGCAGGCAAGCCGGGCGCGTGTGCATTGTTTTGATCGGAATCTCATGTCTTTCGAAAATTTGGGCCTGGCCCCTGCCTTGACCCGCGCCCTGGCGGATGCCGGTTACGAGCAGGCCACCGAAGTTCAGCAGCAGGCCATTCCCATGGGCCTGAGCCGCCTTGATCTGAAGGTGAGCAGCCAAACCGGCAGCGGCAAGACCGCGTCGTTCGCCCTGCCCGCCCTGCAGCGCATCCTCGAGGCGCGTGGCGACAGCAGCAAGCGCCGTGAAAAGGGCATCGTGCATGGCCCGCGCGTGCTGGTGCTGGCACCCACGCGCGAACTGGCCATGCAGGTGGCCAAGGCCTTCACCGTCTACGGCAAGCATGTGCAGGGCCTGCGCGTGGCCACCGTAGTGGGTGGTGTTCCCTACGGCGCGCAGCTCAAGGCCTTGCGCGGTCCCTTGGACGTGCTGATTGCCACGCCCGGCCGCCTGATCGACCACCTGGGCACGGGCAAGGCGGTGTTGTCCAACCTGGACACGCTGGTGCTTGACGAAGCCGATCGCATGCTGGACATGGGCTTCATCGACGACATTCGCCACATCGCGCAGCAAACCCCCGCCCAACGGCAGACGGTGATGTTCAGCGCCACCTTCGCCGGGCATGTGGGCCGACTGGCCGATGAACTGCTCAAGCCCGAGGCGCAGACGGTTCAAGTGGCGCGCCACACCGACACCCACGCCAGCATCGAACAGCGCCTGCACTGGGCCGATAACCGCCAACACAAGGACGCGCTGTTGGACCACCTGCTGGCCGACCGTGAAGTCGACCAGGCCGTGGTGTTCACCTCAACGCAGCAGGATGCCGATTGGCTGGCCGACCGTTTGGCCGAGTTCGGTCACCGGGTTGCGTCCCTGCATGGCGGCATGCCGCAGGGCCGGCGCAACCGCGTGCTGCAGGGCCTGCGCACGCGTCAGTTGCGCGTGCTGGTGGCCACCGACGTGGCCGCGCGCGGCATCGACGTGCCCACCATCAGCCATGTGATCAATTACGGCATGCCGATGAAGGCCGAGGACTATGTGCACCGCATCGGGCGCACCGGCCGCGCGGGCCGCAATGGCTTGGCGGTGACGCTGGCCGAGCGGCGCGATGTGTCCATGGTCAAGCGCATCCAGCAGTTCACCACGCAGCCGATCCCTGTGGCCCACGTGTCGGGTCTGGAGCCGCAGCAGCCTGAGCCGCGCATCTTCACGGGCGCGCCCAAGGGTGCCGGTGAGCGCCGCAGCTACGGCGGTGGGCACGGTCGCCCGGGCGGACATGGTGGGTTCAGGGGCGCAGGCCGACCGGCTGGTGCATCGGATGGCCACCGTGGGGCACACCCCGGTGGCCCCGAGGGCGGGCGCGGCCGGTTCGATGAGCGCAAGCCCCGCGGCCAGTTCCAGTCGCGTGACCCGCGTTGGGGGCGCTGAGCCCCGGGGGTCGTTTGAGCCGGCCCTGCTGAACTGAGATCCCGCCGGGCGGTTTTCGCCGCAGAATCCGACCCAACACGGAGTCGGATCATGTGCAAATTGCATCGCCTGGGTGGCCTTGGCCGCGTTCAGTTCCTTGCGGCCGCTGTGGTGCTGTCGCTCATGGGCCTGGCCGCCGGCCCGGCAATGGCGCAGCCCGCGTCGGCCAAGCCGACGGCTGCCCAGAGTCTGCGACAGCTCTTCGACGAAGAGTGGGAACGCCGCATGCGCGAGTTCCCCGGGCAGGCCGCCTACTTCGGTGACCATCGCCGCTCGGACCAGTGGACCGACCTGAGCACCGCGGCCATCGCCCGGCGCGAGGCGGCCGATCGGCACGCGCTGCAGCGGCTCAAGGCCATTCCACGCGCGCGACTCTCGCCAGCCGACCAGCTTCACTACGACACATTCCTTTGGCTTCAGCAGGAGGCGGTGGACCGCCAGCGATTCCTCGAGAAGCTGCAGCCGGTGGGGCATCAGGGCGGGCCCCAGACGGCGGACAACATCGCCGAGTTGCTGCCCTTTGCCAAGGTGAGCGATTACGAGCGTTATCTCAAGCGCTTGGCCGCCTTGCCGACCTACCTCGACCAAAACATGGTGCTGATGCGCCAGGGCCTTCAGGCGGGTGTGATGCCGCCGCGCGTGTTGATGCAGCGGGTGCCGGCGCAGATTGCCGCGCAAGTGGTGGCCGACCCGATCGAAAGCCCCTTCTACCGGCCGTTCAAGCGCTTTCCGGCGGCCGTGTCGCAGGCCGATCGTGAGGCCCTGGCGGCCCGGGCCCAAGTGCTGATTCGCGATCGGGTGGTGCCGGCCTACCAAGCCTTTGGACGATTCTTCAACGACGCCTATCTGCCCCGCACACGCAGCACCATCGCGGCCACCGATCGACCCGATGGGCAGGCCTATTACGCCTTCCTGGCCAAGTCCTACACCACCACCGCGCTCAGCGCCGAGGAGATCCACCAGACCGGCTTGGCCGAAGTGGCGCGCATCCGTGCCGCAATGGAGAAGGTCAAGTCCGAGGCCGGATTCGAGGGCTCGCTCGAGGCCTTCTTCACCTTCTTGCGGACCGACCCTCGCTTCTTCAAGAAGACCCCGGCCGAGCTGCTGGCCGCCTATGAGGCGGTGTCCAAGCGGATCGACCCGGAAATGGTCAAGGTGTTCCGCAAGCTGCCGCGCCTGCCCTATGGCGTTCGGCCCATTCCCAGCCATGTGGCGCCAGACACCACCACGGCCTACTACCAGCCCGGCGCGAGCGACGGCAGCCGCCCTGGTTTCTACTACGTCAACCTGTACAGGCCGGAGATGCGGCCGACCTGGGAAATGGTGCCGCTGTCGCTGCATGAGGCCGTGCCGGGTCACCATCATCAGTTTGCGCTTGGCCTGGAACTGCCGGATGCGCCCACCTTCCGCCGCACCGCTTATTTCGTGGCCTACAGCGAGGGCTGGGGCCTGTACGCCGAACAACTGGGCTACGACATGGGTCTGTATGACGACCCCTATGACCGCTTTGGGCAACTCGTCTACGAGATGTGGCGTGCGGTACGGCTGGTGGTGGACACCGGCATGCACGCCAAAGGCTGGAGCCGCGAGCAGGCCATTGCCTACTTCAAGGCCAATGCCGCCAAAACGGAGCAGGACATCGTCAACGAGATCGATCGCTACATCGGCACGCCGGGCCAGGCCCTGGCCTACAAGATCGGTCAGTTGCGGATCAGCGGCCTGCGCGCGCAGGCACAGAAGACCTTGGGTGAACGCTTCGACCTGCGCGACTTCAACGACGCCGTGCTGTCCACGGGATCTGTGCCGCTGGCCGTGCTGGAGTCGCACATGGGCCAATGGATTGCGCAGCGGCGCTCGAAGTGAACCCGCGGCGCGGCAGGGGTGGGTCGTTCCTATGGATTTATTTCAGGAATTGAAATAAATTTCGGCAGGTCGCCTCCGGTGACCCCCCGCAACGACCCCTCAACGCCCCCGTTATCCGCCCATCCTGGGCCAGCCACCGCCATGAACCCCGTCACTTCCGAGGCCTCACACGCTGCGCTCTCACCGCACCAGCCGGACCAGCTGGATCAGCCGGTGAGCGGGCTGCTGGCCACGCTGGACCTCCTTCGCGTCAGCCGCCGCGGCCCCGTGCTGCACCTTGAACTCAACCGGCCGGCCAAGCGCAACGCGCTGTCCGACCCCTTCATCCAGCAGCTGCACACCGTGTTCGTGAACATGCCCGAGGGGGTGCGCGCGGTGGTGATCAGCGGGCAGGGGCAGCACTTCTGTGCCGGCCTGGACCTGTCGGAGGTGGTGGCGCGTGACATCGGCAGCGCGGTACAGCACTCGCGCATGTGGCACGCTGCGTTTGATGCCATCCAGTTCGGCCCGGTGCCGGTGGTGGCCGTGCTGCACGGTGCGGTGGTGGGCGGAGGGCTGGAGCTGGCCAGCGCCTGCCACATCCGCGTGGCCGATGATTCCGCCTACTTCGGGCTGCCCGAGGGCCAGCGCGGCATCTTCGTCGGTGGTGGCGGTTCGGCGCGAATTCCCCGACTCATGGGTGTGTCCCGGATGACCGATCTGATGCTCACCGGCCGTGTGTACGACGCGCAGGAGGGCCTGCAGGCCGGACTGGTGCAGTATGTGGTGCCTGCCGGCCAGGCCCTGGACAAGGGCATGGCGCTGGCCCAACGCATCGCCACCAACGCGCAGATGAGCAACTACGCGGTCATGCATGCTTTGCCGCGCATCGCCGACCAGGCGCAGGGTTTGGGTCTGTTCACCGAATCGCTGATGGCCGCCATCGCAGAAAGCACGCCCGATGCGCAGCAGCGCCTCAAGGCTTTTCTGGAAGGCCGTGCGGACAAGGTGCTGAAGTCATGAGCCGCGACATCACCCAGCCGCGCACCCACATCCACCGCGTGAGGGTGGAGTTCGGCGACTGCGACCCGGCGGGCATCGTGTTTTTCCCGAACTTCAACCGCTGGATGGATCAGAGTTCACTGCACTTCTTCGTGTCCTGCGGCGTCGGGCCCTGGCGCGAGCTGGTGAAGACCCGCGGCATCATCGGCACCCCGCTGCTCGAAATCCACACGCGTTTCGTGAAGTCGGCCACCTATGGGGAGGAACTCGAAGTGCACACCTGTGTCGAAGAGTGGCACCGCAAGACCTTCCGTCAACGCCACGTGATCAGGCGGGGTGAAGACCTGATCTGCGAAGGTACCGAACTGCGGGTGTTCTGCGTGCGCGATGCCGATGACCCGGACCGCTTGCGCAGCATCGAGGTGCCCGAGGACATCCGCGCGGCCTGCAGCTGACAAGGAGTACAAGATGGACATGACGATCGCCAGCATCCTGGCGCTCGACGGGGTGACGAACGGCTCGGTGTACGCACTGCTGGCCCTGGCCACCGTACTGGTGTTTGCCGTCACACGCGTGATCTTTGTGCCCCAGGGCGAGTTCGTGGCCTTCGGTGCCCTCACCCTGGCCATGTTCCAGATGGGGCAAGTGCCGGGAACGGTCTGGTTCCTGCTGGTGCTCACGGGTTTGGCCGTGGTGGGTACTGTGTTCACCGGCAGTCGGCAGGGGCTGTCGGGTGCACGCATCGCCAAGCAGGTGCTGGAGGTGGCCGCCTACCCGGTGCTCATCAGCCTGGTGGCCTGGTGGGCCGCGCCCCAGAAGTTCCCCTTGCTGGTGCAGGCCGCCCTGACCCTGGCGGTGGTCACGCCCTTCGGCGGTCTGATCTATCGACTGGCCTATGAGGCCTTGGCCGACGCCACCGTGCTGGTGCTGCTGATCGTGTCGGTGGGCGTGCATTTCGCGCTGGTGGGCTTGGGCCTGTTCTTCTTTGGGGCGGAGGGATTTCGAAACCCAAGCTTCTGGGACGAGCGTTTCAGCCTGGGCGCGCTGACCCTTTCCGGTCAGACCGTGATCATCTTCGTGGTGTCGCTGGTGCTCATCGTGGCGCTGTGGTTTTTGTTCGAGCACACCCTCTTGGGCAAGTCCCTGCGGGCCACGGCGGTGAACCGCACGGGCGCGCGTCTGATGGGGATCTCCAGCACCGGCGCAGGCCGTACCGCATTCACCATGGCAGCCTTCATCGGCGCGCTGTCGGGACTGCTCATCAGCCCCACCACCACGGTGTTCTATGACACGGGCTTCCTCATCGGCCTCAAGGGTTTCGTCGCGGCGGTGTTTGCCGGGCTGTCCAGCTATCCCCTGGCCTTGGTCGGCGCGCTGTTCGTGGGCCTCATCGAAAGCTTCGGCTCCTTCTGGGCCAGTGCGTTCAAGGAGGTGATCGTGTTCGCGGCCATCCTGCCGGTGCTGCTGTGGCGCTCCATCACCGATCCCCATGGGGAGGAGCACTGAGATGAACGCGCTTAGACGTTGGGCGTTTCCTGTCTTCGCCCTGATCATGTTGGCACTACCCCTGCTGCCGGTGCCCGACTTCTGGATCACGCAAAGCAACATGGTGGGCCTGTATGCGATCGTGGCCCTGGGCCTGGTGCTGCTCACGGGCGTGGCGGGTCTGACCTCCTTCGGGCAAGCTGCCTTCGTCGGGGTCGGCGCCTACGCGGCGGGCTATATGGTCGTCACGCTCAACGCTTCGCCCTGGCTGGCCTTGGTGGTGGGTGTCGTGCTGGCCGTGGTGGCTGCCCTGCTGCTGGGCCTGCTGACGCTGCGCATGTCGGGGCACTACCTGCCCTTGGCCACCATCTGCTGGGGCCTGGCGCTGAACTACACCATGGCCAACATGGCCTTCCTGGGCAAGTACGACGGGATCAATGGCATTCCCTCCTTGGACCTGTTCGGTGTCGAGTTGGGCTCAGGCCGTGGCCTGCATGGCCTGATCTGGGCGGTGGCGCTGGTGTGTGCGGTGGCCGTGACCAATCTGCTGGATTCGCGCGTGGGCCGTGCGATCCGCTCGCTCAAGACCGGCTCCACCATGGCCGAGGCCATGGGCATCTCCACCTTCCGCTATAAGCTCATCGCCTTCATCCTGGCCGCCGTGCTGGCCGCCATTTCAGGTTGGCTGTTCGCTCACTTCCAGCGCACGGTGAACCCCACGCCCTTCGGGCTGAACAAGGGCATCGAATACCTGTTCATGGCGGTGCTGGGGGGTGTGGGCCACGTGTGGGGCGCGTTCCTGGGCGCCGGCGTGGTCAAGATCATCGAAGACGAGTTGCAGGTGCTGCTGCCCGCGCTGCTGGGCACCAGCGGCAACTTTGAAGTGATCGTCTTCGGGGTGGTGCTGGTTCTGGTGTTGAAGTACGCACCGGATGGCTTGTGGACCTTCATCCAGAAGCGCCTGCCGGCCGTTGCGAGGCCCGTCGACTGGACCGATGATGACCACATGGCGCACGAGCCCAAGCCGGCCAAGGGCACGCGCCTGCTGGAAGTGGACAAGGTGCGCAAGGAATTCGGCGGGCTGGTGGCGGTCAACGATGTGAGCTTTCACATCGACGCCGGCGAGATCATCGGCCTGATCGGCCCGAACGGCGCGGGCAAGAGCACCACCTTCAACCTGATCACGGGTGTGCTGCCCTTGACCTCCGGTCGGGTCTCCTGGCGTGGTGAATCGATTGCAGGCCTGCCTTCACGCGAAATCGCGCGGCGTGGCATCTCACGCACCTTCCAGCACGTGAAGATGATTCCCGAGATGACGGTGCTGGAGAACGTGGCCTTGGGCGCCTACATCCGCAGCAAGGCCAACACGGTGCAGGCCATGCTGGCGCTGGACAAGGCCGAAGAGCGTCAGATCTTTGCCGAGGCCCACCGACAGCTGCGGCGCATCGGCATGGAAGACCGCATGCATGAACTGGCCGGCAACCTGGCTTTGGGCCCCCAGCGCCTGATGGAGATCGCGCGGGCCTTGTGCACCGACCCGTCGCTGTTGTTGCTCGATGAACCCGCTGCCGGACTTCGGCACAAGGAGAAGAGGGCGCTGTCGGAGGTGCTCAAGCAGCTGCGGGGCGAAGGCGTGACGCTGCTGCTGGTGGAGCACGACATGGACTTCGTGATGGGCCTGACCGACCGCATCGTGGTGATGGAGTTCGGCACCAAGCTGATGGAAGGCACCCCGGCCGAGGTGCAGGCCAGCCCGGCGGTACGGGCGGCCTACCTGGGTACCGAGCATTGAGGTTGAGGGCTTCGACATGACAAACACGCTGCTGGAAGTGACGGATCTGCATGCCGGCTATGGCCGCGCCGAGGTGCTTTCGGGCCTGAACTTCAAGGTGCTTCAGGGTCAGGTCATCACGATCATCGGCCCCAATGGCGCCGGCAAGAGCACCACCTTGAACGCGCTGATCGGCCTGTTGCCGGCGCGCGGGCGAATCGCCTTCGATGGACAGGACCTGACCGAAGCCTCGCTGGAAGACCGCGTGATGATGGGCCTGGCCCTGGTGCCCGAAAAGCGCGAGCTGTTCTCGACCATGCCGGTGGAAGACAACCTGGTGCTGGGCGGCTGGCGTGCCATGAAGCAGCGCGTGCCGAATTGGAAGCGAGAGATCGAGCGGGTGTACGAACTCTTTCCGCGCTTGAAGGAACGCCGTGCCCAGCTGGCCGGCACCCTCAGCGGCGGTGAACGCCAGATGCTGGCCGTGGGCCGTGCCTTGATGAGTTCGCCGCGCCTGTTGATGTTGGACGAGCCGAGCTTGGGGCTGGCGCCCCTGGTGGTCAAGGAGATCTTTCGCATCATCGAGCGCCTGCGCGCCGAAGGCACCTCCATCCTGCTGGTCGAGCAGAACGCGCGCGCCGCGCTGGAAGTGGCCGAACACGGCTATGTCCTGGAAACCGGCTCGATTGCCGTGGAGGGGCCCGCCGCCGACCTGGCCCACAACCCCCGCGTGATCGAAAGCTATTTGGGTGCGACCCATCGAGAGGCCGCCTGACATGCCTTCACGCGGCGTTCTGGACACCACGCTGGGCTTTCACATTGCCCGCGCATCGGTGGTGGCCTACGCGTCCTTCGACGTACACATTGGGCGCCCCTACGACCTTCGCAAGGTCGATTTCTCCCTGCTGATGCTGGTGGCCGAACATGAAGGCCTTACGCCGAAAGCGCTGGCCAAGAGCCTGTCGCTGACCGCGCCCAAGCTGAGCATGGTGCTGGACCGCATGCAGGCGCGCGGCCTGATCGGGCGCACACCCGACCAGCGCGACCGGCGCTCGGTACAGGTGACCTTGACCGATCAAGGCCAAACCTTGGCCCGGCAGTTGGTGCCCGTGGCACGCCGCATGGAGCAGGGCTTGAAGAAGCGTCTCTCGGCGGCCGACCATGCCCGACTGATCCGACTGCTGCACAAGTTGGCCGACGGACCGTCTCCGTCAGGGCTGTGAAGGGCTGCCCCCAGGGGATGACGCTGGCGGGCGCTCGCGCTAGCATCGGCGCCGGGAGGGAACGCTGATGGATTCGTTGGATCTGCAGGTGCTGGAGCAGGCGCGCGACTGGGCGCGTCAGGGCCAAGACGTTTGGCTGGTCACGGTGATCGAAACCTGGGGCTCGGCGCCGCGTCCGCCCGGTGCGCTCTTGGCCATGCGGGGTGATGGCCAGGTGGTTGGCTCGGTATCCGGTGGCTGTGTCGAAGACGACCTGATCGATAGGGTCCGAAAGGGCGAACGAGTTGGTAAGCCCTCACTCATTACCTACGGCGTGAGCAAGGAAGAAGCGGCCCGCTTCGGGCTGCCTTGTGGCGGCAACCTGCGACTCGTGCAGGAGCCGCTGACCCACACGGCCTGGGTGGATGAGGTGCTCGAGCGCACCAGCCGCCATGAGATCGTGGCCCGCGTGGTGTCCCTGGAGACCGGCGCCGTGACGCTGGAGCCGGGCACACGGGGTGATGTCTTCACCTTCGATGGCCAAACGATGCGTGCCCTCTTCGGCCCTCGCTGGCGCCTGCTCATCATCGGTGCCGGGCAACTGTCCCGAACCGTCGCGCAGATGGCGCTGATGTTGGACTTCCAGGTGATCTGCTGCGATCCGCGTGAGGAATACCACCTGACCTGGGATGTGCCCGGCACGGTATTCACCAAGGGCATGCCCGACGACGTGGTGCAGGAACTTCAATTGGATCCGCACAGCGCAGTGGTCGCGGTCACGCACGACCCCAAGCTCGACGACCTGGTGTTGTTGGAAGCGCTCAAGTCGCCGGCCTTCTATGTAGGGGCCCTCGGTTCCCGCGGCAACACCGCCAAGCGCAAAGAGCGCTTGAAGCTCTTCGACCTGAGTGAGGCGGAGATCGATCGGCTGCACGGGCCCATTGGTTTGGACCTGGGGGGCAAGACGCCGGCGGAGATCGCGGTGTCGATCATGGCCGAGATCATCGCCGTGCGCAGTGGCACAACCCTGCTGCAGAAGAAGGAGGGCTCCTCGGTGCCCGCGTGTTCCTTGGTGGCGCCGTGATGCCTGAGCCTAAAGTACCGTCGGTCGTGGCCCCCGAGTGGCCCAGCACCGGCACCCACCGCATTCCCTTCGGCGTCTACAACAGCGCTGAACTCCACCAACTCGAACTCGAACGCCTGTTCTACCGCAAGCACTGGCACTATGTTGGCCTTGAGGCCGAAGTGCCCAAGGCCGGCGACTTCAAGCGAACCGTGGTGGGCGAGCGCAGTGTGGTGATGACCCGCGCCTCAGACGGCCACATCCATGTGGTCGAGAACGTGTGCAAGCACCGCGGCATGCAGTTCTGCCGTGAGCGCCATGGCAACCGAAAGGAATTCGTCTGCCCCTATCACCAGTGGAGCTACACGCACAGCGGTGATCTTCAGGGCGTGCCCTTTCGCCGCGGGGTGCGGCAGGACGGGAAGGTCAACGGCGGCATGCCGGCCGACTTCGACCCCAAGCAGCATGGCCTGACCAAGCTGCGCGTGGCCCTGCGCGGGGGCGTGGTGTTTGCCACCTTCGACCACGACATGGAGTCGCTTGAAGACTACATCGGCCCGGCAATCCTGCGTTGGTTCGATCGCCTCTTCAACGGTCGTCGGCTCACGATCCTGGGCTACAACCGCCAGCGCATTCCCGGCAACTGGAAGCTGATGCAGGAGAACATCAAGGACCCTTACCACCCCGGCCTGCTGCACACCTGGTTCGTGACCTTTGGCCTATGGCGCGCGGACAATAAGGCCGAGTTGCAGATGGACGCGCACCACCGCCACGCGGCCATGATCTCCACGCGCGGGGCCATGGGCTCTTCCTCGCAGGTCACGCAGGTGTCGTCGTTCAAGGAGTCGATGAAGCTGCACGACGACCGCTTCCTCGACATCGTGCCCGAAGCCTGGTGGGGTGGACCCACCGCGGTGATGACCACCCTGTTCCCCAGCGTGATCCTGCAGCAGCAGGTCAACAGCGTATCCACGCGTCACATCCAACCCGATGGCCATGGCCACTTCGATTTCGTCTGGACCCACTTTGGTTTCGAAGACGATGATGAGGCGATGACCGAGCGCCGCCTGCGCCAGGCCAATCTCTTTGGCCCCGCGGGCTTCGTGTCGGCCGACGATGGTGAAGTCATCGAGATGTGCCAGGAAGCCTTTGAGCGTGTGCGTCAAGGCCCAGGGCACTCGATGGCCGAACTGGGTGGACGTGAGGTGGGCAACACCGATCACATGGTCACCGAGACCCTGATCCGCGGCATGTACCGGTACTGGCGCGAGGTGATGGAACGATGAACCCCGACGACCTCGGGCCGTTGTGCCAGTTGCAGGCCCGGGCGGCTCATCTGGCGGATGCCGGCCGATGGAATGAATGGGCCGACCTCTTTACCGATGACTGCCTGTACCTGCTGCAGCCGCGCGAGAACTTTGAGCGCGGCTTTCCGCTGGCCACCATGCGCTTCGAAAGTAAGGGCATGCTGCTGGACCGCGCGTATGCCGTCACTGAAACCATCTTCCATGACCCCTACTACCAACGCCATGTGGTGGGTGTGCCCCTGGTGCTGAAGGTGGAGGGTGGCCGCATCCACTGTGAATCGAACTACGCGGTCTTTCGCACCAAGCTGAGCCAGGAGACCACCGTCTTCAACGTAGGACGCTACCTTGACGAGGTGGTGAGCACGCCGCAGGGTTTGAAGCTTGCGGTTCGCCGCGTGGTGTACGACAGTGAGATGATTCCCAATTCGATCATTTACCCCATTTGACGATGAGCTCCGCCTACTGGATTTACGCTGCCGAACTCGCCGATGTGCAGTCTCAGGAAGTGCTGCCGGTGTCCACCGACGGGCACGATCTGGCGCTGTACAGCGTTGAAGGCCAGGTGCATTGCACCGCCAACCAATGTACCCATGGCAACGCCTTCCTGAGCGAAGGATTCCTGATCGACGGCGAGATCGAATGCCCTCTGCATCAGGGCCGTTTCGATGTGAAGACCGGTGCGCCCACTTGCGAGCCCGCCTGTGACCCGGTGCGCGTGTATCCGGTGAAGATCGAAGATGGACGCGTGTTCGTGGAATTGAGCTGAGAGCACACCGAGAGACCCCCATGACCCTCAAACCCGGCGCACTGACCGGCATCCGCGTGCTGGACTTGTCACGCGTGTTGGCGGGCCCTTCGAGCACCCAGATCCTGGCCGACCACGGGGCCGACGTGCTGAAGGTAGAGCCGCCCTCGGGTGACGAAACCCGCACCTGGGGCCCGCCCTTCGACGCCCACGGCACGGCCTCGTACTACATGGGCCTGAACCGCAACAAGCGCGGCATCACCCTGGACCTCAGCACCGAGCCCGCCAGGGCCCGCGTGTTGGAACTCTTGGCCGACAGCGACGTGTTGGTGGAAAACTTCAAGACCGGCACCATGGAGAAATGGGGCCTGGGCTGGGAAGTGCTGCGGGAGCGCTTCCCGCGCCTGGTCTATTGCCGCGTGACCGGCTTCGGGGCCGATGGCCCCTACGGCGGGTTACCCGGCTACGACGCGGCCATCCAGGCCTTGATCGGCCTGATGAGCGTCAACGGTGAGCCCGATGAGCGGGGTGGCCAGCCCCTGCGGGCTGGCGTGCCGGTAGTGGACTTGGCCACCGGCCTGAACGCCGCCCTGGGAGTCACGCTGGCGCTGTTCGAGCGTGAGCGCAGCGGCCGTGGACAGTTCCTGGAGGTAGCCCTGTACGACGTGGGTCTGACCCTGCTGCATCCCCACACGGCCAACCACCTGATGGACGGGCGCACGCCCAAGCGCACGGGCAATGACCACCCCAACATCAGCCCCTACGACGTGTTCCCCACCGGCAGCGAACCCCTGTTCCTGGCCGTGGGCAATGACCGGCAGTTTGCGCTGTTGTGCCAGGGCATCGGCGCCCCGCAGCTGGCCAGCGACGAGCGCTTCGCCACGAACGCCCTGCGTTCCCAGCATCGCCAGGTTTTGCGTCCATTGCTGGAGCAGGCACTGGCCGCCCACGAGGGCAAGGCCCTGGCGGTGCGGCTGTTGGAGGCTGGCGTGCCGTGCGCGCCCATCCAGGACATCGCCGCCGCCTTGAAGGACGCTCACACCGCGCACCGGGGTATGGTGGTGCAGATCGGTGAGCACTACCGCGGCATCGGCTCGCCCATCAAGCTGGAGCGCACGCCCCCCAGCTACCGCCTGGCACCGCCCAAGCGCGGGTCTTGAAATCCGCTTGCGCACCCCCACCTTCGGCTGATCCCGGGCACCCGATGGCTCCGGCCGCGCCGTGCCCGGCCTTTCCTTCTCTAGACCTTACCGCCCTGCAACATGGAAAAGAAAACCCTGTCCTTTCAGGCCGAGGTGCAGCAGATCCTGCATCTGGTCACGCACTCCCTCTACTCCAACAAGGAAATCTTTCTGCGCGAGCTGATCTCCAATGCCTCGGACGCGTGCGACAAGCTGCGCTTTGAGGCCCTGGACAACGCGGCCCTGTACGAAGACCAGCCCAACCTGGAGGTTCGGATCCAGGTGGACGCGGCGAACAAGACCCTGACGATCCGCGACAACGGCATCGGCATGAGCGCCGAGGAAGCGGTGGCCAACCTGGGCACGATCGCCAAGAGCGGCACGCGGGAATTCATGTCGCGACTGGAAGGCGACCAAAAGAAGGACGCGCAGCTCATCGGCCAGTTCGGCGTGGGCTTCTACTCGGGTTTCATCGTGGCCGACCGCATCACGGTGGAAACCCGCCGCGCGGGTGCAGCCGCCGACCAGGGTGTGCGCTGGACCAGCAGCGGCACGGGCGAGTTCGAGGTGGAGACCATCGCCAAGGCCGGTCGCGGCACAGACATCATCCTGCACCTGCGTGAAGGTGAGGACGAGGAGTTCCTGAAGGCCTGGAAGCTCAAGCAGGTGATCGGCAAGTACTCCGACCACATCTCGCTGCCCATCCTGATGCAAAAGGAAGAGTGGGACAAGGACAAGAGCGAGTACGTCACCAAGGACGAGTGGGAGACCGTCAACAAGGCGGCGGCCCTGTGGGCACGCAGCAAGAGCGATGTGACGGACACGGAGTACCAGGAGTTCTACAAGCAGATCAGTTACGACCAGAGCGCTCCCTTGGCCTACACCCACAACCGGGTGGAGGGTCGCAGCGAGTACACGCAGCTGCTCTACATCCCGGCCAAGGCGCCGTTTGACCTGTGGAACCGCGACAAGCGTGGCGGCGTGAAGCTCTACGTGAAGCGCGTTTTCATCATGGATGACGCCGAGGCGCTGATGCCGGTGTACCTGCGCTTCGTCAAGGGCGTGATCGATTCGAACGACCTGCCGCTGAACGTGAGCCGCGAGCTGCTGCAGGAAAGCCGTGATGTGAAGGCCATCCGCGAGGGTTCCACCAAGCGTGTGCTGGGCATGCTGGAGTCCTTGGCTGACTCCGACAATGCCGACGAGCAGCGCAAGTACGCCGATTTCTGGAAGGAGTTCGGCGCGGTGCTCAAGGAAGGCGTGGGCGAGGACATGGCCAACCGCGATCGCCTGGCCAAGCTGCTGCGCTTTGCGTCCACACATTCCAGCGGTGACGAGCAGGATGTGTCATTGGCCGCCTATGTGGGCCGTATGAAGGAAGGCCAGGAGGCCATCTTCTACATCACCGCCGATACCCTGGCCGCGGCCAAGAACAGCCCGCAGCTCGAGATCTTCCGCAAGAAGGGCATCGAGGTGCTGCTGCTGTCCGACCGGGTGGACGAGTGGATGCTCTCGCACCTGTATGAGTTCGACGGCAAGCCGCTGCAGAGCATCGCCAAGGGTGCGGTCGACCTGGGCAAGCTGCAGGACGAGGAAGAGAAGAAGCAAGCCGAAGCCGCCGCCGAGGCCTTCAAGCCGGTGCTCGAGAAGATCAAGGAAGCCCTGAAGGACCGGGCCAAGGACGTGCGCGTGACCACGCGCCTGGTGGATTCACCGGCCTGCCTGGTGGTGGAGGAGGGCGACATGAGCGGGCACCTGGCGCGCTTGCTCAAGCAGGCCGGCCAGGCCGCGCCGGCTTCGCAGCCAATCCTGGAGGTGAACCCGAGCCACGCGCTGGTCAAGCGGCTGGAAAGCGACGAGGCGCGTTTTGCCGACCTTTCTCACCTGTTGTTCGACCAGGCGGTGCTGGCCGAAGGTGGGGCGCTGGAAAACCCCGCCGAGCATGTGCAGCGGGTCACCCGGCTGTTGGTGGGTTGAGCGGGGCGGCCCTAGTGGGCCTGCCCCGTGACCCAATTCTCGATGCGCAGTCCGCTGTAGCCCTTGAAGTCAGCCGGATTGTTCGTGACAAGCGTGACGTCATGGGCCAAGGCCTGGGCGGCGATGAGCTTGTCCAGAGCGTCCTTGTTGCGGGCGCGATGAGCGGCGCGTATCGGGCCATAGGCGCGGGCTGATTGGGTGTCGAAGGGCAGGACGGGGATATCCTCGAGCAGGCTGTCCAATGCGGTTTGGTTGCGCTTCTTGGACGCGCCTGAACACACGACGCCGAACTCCAACTCGGCCAGGGTGATGGCCGACATCACCACGTCGCCCACGAAGCACTCGGAGAAGCGGGCTCGCACTTGCGGTGGCTGATGCTTCATCAGGTAGATGCAGATGTTGGTGTCCAGCAGGTACTTCGGCATCACAGGCCCTCGCGGGGTTTTTGTTCGTTGAGGCCTCTGCCGTCGCCCATGAAGTCGGGGGCGAACTTCGACCACTTGGCCAGCACATTGCCCAGACGCCGTTTGGCCGGGCGTATGACCAGTTCATCGCCCCGCCGCTCGATCACCAGTTCAATGTCCCAGGACGCGTAGGCGAGTTCGGCCGGAATCCGCACGGCCTGCGAGTTTCCGTTCTTGAATAGTTTGGTCGGCAGCATGATGAATACCATGGATGTACGTGTACATCCTACCCGTTTCCGATGGGCCCTTCCATCCCCCTGATGGGTTGGGGTTTGGCCGCACATCGCTGGACTCAACCCAGGCCCTGCGCGGCCCCTATGCAAGCCTAGTGCCCCACGGCCATCAGCTTCTTGGCCAGGCTCCAGCGGTGCACCTCGCTGGGGCCATCGTAGATGCGGAAGGGGCGTACGTCGCGCCAGATGCGCTCGACGATGGTTTCGCCCGTCACGCCCTGACCGCCCAGAATCTGCACGCAGCGGTCCACGATGCGGAAGATCGCTTCTGATGCGATCACCTTGGTCATGCTGGACTCGGTGTTGGCCTTGCCACCCTGATCCAGCACCCAGGCGCAGTGCCAAATGGAAAGCCGCGCGGTGTGGATGTCGAGTTCGTTGTCGGCCAGCATGAAGCCCACGCCCTCGTGTTCACCCAGCGGCTTGCCAAAGGCGCTGCGGGTGCGCGCATGGGCCAGCGCAATATCGTGCGCGCGACGTGCGGCGCCCAACCAACGCATGCAGTGTGTCAGGCGTGCAGGCGCCAGGCGCACCTGTGCGTAGCGAAAGCCCTTGCCCAACTCGCCCAGCACGGCATCCGGCCCCACGCGCAGGTTCTCAAACTTCACCACGCAGTGGCCGCCCGGGAAGCAGCGGTCCAGCGAATCCATGGTGCGCTCCACGGTGATGCCGGGGGCATTCATATCGGACAGGAACATCGTGGCCGAGCCGTCGGGCAGGCGCGCCATGATGATGGCAAAGCCCGCGCCATCCGCGCCGGTGATCAGCCACTTGGTGCCATTGATCAGCCAGCCTTCACCATGCGAGTCGTTGACCGGCGTGGCGCTGGTCTGCAGCATCGAAGGGTCGGAGCCGGCGCCTGGCGGCGGCTCGGTCATGCAAAAGCATGAGCGCACCTGGCCCGACGCCAGTGGGGCCAGCCAGCGGTTCTTCTGATCGGCCGTGGCCACCACCTCCATCAGGTGCATATTGCCCTCGTCCGGCGCAAACAGGTTCATCGCCAGGGGGCCCAGTGTGGAGTAGCCTGCCTCTTCGAACACGACCGCACGGCTGCGGTGGTCCAGGCCCATGCCACCGTAATGCGGCGACACATGCGGGGCCAGCAGACCGGCGGCCTTGGCCCGCGCCACCAGCTCCAGGCGAAAGTCTTCGCTGGGCCCATGGTCGCCCCAACGGGGGTCGCGTTCCAGCGGAATGATCTCGTCGGCGATGAAGCGGCGCACGCGGGCCTGCAGGGCCTGCAGTTCAGGGGTGAGGGCGAAGTTCATGTGTCCATCCTATTGCGAAGACCGATTTCACCATCAGCCCCACGGCGCACCATTGCGCCCGATTGCATGCATCATTCGGCCATGATCGAGATGCGCAACCGCCCCCCCTTGGCCCTGTTGGCCTGGCGCCAGACCTGGCGCGACTTCCGCGCGGGCGAGCTTCGCCTGTTGGCCCTGGCGGTCGTCTTGGCGGTCGCGGCCCTGTCGGCGGTGAGCTTTTTTGCCGACCGACTGCAGGCGGGTTTGGCGCGCGATGCGGGGCAACTCTTGGGCGGTGACTTGGCGGTGTCGGGCGATCAGGCCCTTCCGGCTGAATGGGCGCAGTACGCCGCCGAGCGCGGCCTGCGCACGACGCGCACGGTGAGTTTTCCGAGCATGGCCCGCGCGCCCGATGATCGGGGCGGGGAATTTCGCCTGGTGGCTGTCAAGGCGGTGGCCGACGCCTATCCCTTGCGCGGCAAGCTGACGGTGCGCGACGGGCAAGGCCGCGAATCGGAGATGAGCGCTGGGCCCCAACCCGGCAGCGTCTGGGTGGATTCGCCTCTGCTTGACGGGCTGAACCTGGTGCTGGGTGACACCCTTTTGCTGGGCGAGGCCCGGCTGCGCATCGAACGCGCCATCCTCAACGAGCCCGACCGCGGCGCGGGTTTCATGAGCTTCTCGCCGCGGGTCATGCTGCATGAGCAGGACCTGGCCGCCACGGGACTGATCCAGCCCGCCAGCCGCGTCACCTACCGCCTCATGGTGATGGCGCCCAACGAGATGGGGCGAGCCGCAGCGGCGCAGGCATTGGCCCAGGCGCGTCGCGCCATCGAGGAACACATCGAGCGCGAAGGGCTGCGCGGCGTGCGCCTGGACAGCCTGGAGGCCGGCCGCCCCGAAATGCGCCAGGCCCTGGACCGTGCCGAGAAGTTCCTGACCCTCGTGGCCCTGCTATCGGCGCTCTTGGCGGCAGTGGCGGTGGGCATCGCCGCACGCGACTTCACCGACCGTCACCTCGACGATTGCGCGCTCTTGCGGGTGTTGGGTCTTCACCAGCGTGAAATCGCCACCCTGTATGCCCTTGAGTTTGCCCTGGTGGGCCTGGCCGCCTGTGTGGTGGGCGTTGGCTTGGGTTGGGCCGTGCATCATGGCTTTGTGGCACTGTTGGCCGGCCTGGTGAAGACGGCGCTGCCCGGGGCGAGCGCGCAACCGGGCCTGCTGGCCGCCGCCTTGGGTTGGGTTTTGGTGATGGGCTTTGGTTTGCCACCGGTGTTGCAGTTGGCGCAGGTGCCACCGCTGCGGGTGATTCGCCGCGATGTGGGCAGGCCTCGCGCCTTCTCGCTGGGTGTGCTGGGCGCCGGGGCCTTGAGCTTTGCAGCCTTGTTGCTGGCCGTGTCGTCCGACTTGCGCCTGGGCCTGATCACGGTGGGCGGCTTCGCGGCAGCGCTGCTGTTCTTCGCTGGCCTGGCTGCTTTGGCCATGTTCGCCCTGCGCCGCCTGGTGCCGCGCCTGCGATCGGCTGGGCGATGGCAGGCTCTTGTGATGGCCACGCGCCAGTTGGCCGCGCGGCCTGGGTTCTCGGTGCTGCAGGTCAGTGCCCTGTCGGTGGGTTTGCTGTCCCTGGTGCTTTTGGTGCTTCTGCGCACCGACCTCGTGGCCAGTTGGCGTTCGGCCACGCCGCCCGATGCGCCCAACCGTTTCATCATCAACGTGCAACCTGAGCAGGCCGAGGCCTTTCAGAAGACGCTTCGTGAGGCCGGGGTCCAGGGCGATGACTGGTACCCCATGATCCGCGGTCGACTCGTGGGCCTCAACGGGCAGCCCATCAAGTCGGGCCAGTTCGCCGGTGACCGCGCCCAGCGCCTGGTCGAGCGTGAATTCAACCTCAGCCACTCGGCTCAACTGCCGGGCCACAACACCGTGTCCAAGGGACGCTGGACGCCCGATGAAGAGGACGGCCTGAGCGTCGAAGAGGGCTTGGCCCAAACCTTGAACCTCAAGCTGGGCGATCGTTTGCAGTTCGACATCGCCGGCGTGGTGCGCGAAGGCCGCATCACCTCGCTGAGGAAGGTGGAGTGGGGTTCGATGCGGGTGAACTTCTTCGTGATGTTCCCGCAGGCCATCCTGAAGGATGTGCCGGCCACCTACATCAGCGCCTTCAAGGCGCCGGCGCAACCCGGCGCTGCGCAGGCACTGGACCGAAGTCTTCTGCAGTCCTTCCCCAACATCACGAATGTGGACATCTCAGCCTCGGTGGCACAGGTGCAGCGGGTGCTCAACCAGGTGATCAGTGCCGTGGAGTTCCTGTTCGCCTTCACCCTGGCCTCTGGCCTGCTGGTGTTGGTGGCCACCATCACCGCCACGCGTGAGGCGCGGGTTCGCGAATACGCCGTGATGCGCGCACTGGGCGCGCGCAGCGGGCTGCTGCGTCGCATGCAGCGGGCCGAGTTGCTGGGCGTCGGGGCCTTGTCCGGTCTGTTGGCCTCGAGCGTGGCCATGGCCGTGGGTGCGGTCCTGGCACGGTCAGTCTTTGAGTTTCAATGGGCGCCAAGCCCCTGGGTTCCGCTGGCCGGCATGGCCAGCGGCGCCTTGCTGGCCTGGTGGGCCGGCGCACTGGGCCTACGTGCGGTGTGGCAGCGGCCGGTGGTTGACACGCTGCGGCGCGCGGCACAGTAGTCGCGCTGCACACCACGCGGGCAAGCTCACCCGCGGCTGCGGCGCTCCACACACGCCAGGTAGGCTTGCCCATCGGGCGGCAATCCGCTGCGCTGTGAGGCCCAGACCATCTCGCCCAGGCACTCCATCATCTGGTGGTGGGCCTCATGGGCCGAACCCAGGCGATCGCGCAGGGTTTCGAATGCCTGCCGGATGCCGCGCGGCTGGTCGATGTCCACCTGTTCGACCAGACTCAGGTGCATGCTCAGGTGCAGGAACGGGTTGGTACGGCCTTCTTCCACGGTGTACACCGCCGCCAGGGCCGCGGCTTCGTCGGCCAGATCGCCGTCATACTCGGGGTGCTGCGTCAGCCATGGCGCGGCCTTGGCCTGCATGGGATCCAGCGGCAGGCCGTCGCGTTGGCGGCGCCAGGTTTCGCAGAAGAAGCGGCGGACATCCTGTTGAGATGGGGCAAACATAGAGGCATTGTGGATGATCGACGACCCGCACTTCTACTTCTGGGCCATTCCCGCCGTCCTGCTGGTGGGCTTGGCCAAGAGCGGGTTTCTCAGTGGCTTTGGTGCCGTGGCCACGCCGCTGATGGCGATGGCGGTGTCCGTTCCGCAAGCCGCGGCCATCATGCTGCCCCTGCTGTGCCTCATGGACATCACGAGCCTGCAGCAACTGTGGAAAGAGCGCGATGCGCCACTGCTGCAGCTGCTGGTGCCTGCCGGGCTCGTGGGCATCGCCTTGGGGACTGTTCTGTTCAGTGCGGTATCGGCCCCGGTGGTCTCGCTCGTCGTGGGCGTGCTCACGCTGCTGTTTTTGCTGCAACGCTTACTGCTCAAGCCAAAGCCGCAGCACCACGTTCCCTCGCGCAAATGGGGGTTCGCAGCCGGTGTGCTCAGCGGGTTCACCAGTTTCGTGGCGCATGCCGGCGGGCCTCCGATCAGTGCCTATGTGCTGCCTATGCGCCTAGACCCGATTCGCGTGACCGCCACGCTGGCCGTGTTCTTTTCGGTCGTCAACCTGGCCAAATGGGTGCCCTATGCGGCGCTGGGCCTGTTCGACGCGCGCAACCTCTGGACCTCGCTCGCGCTGGCCCCACTGGCCCCCGTGGGCGTGTGGATCGGGGTGTGGCTCACGCGGCGCATGGCTGCCCACTGGTTCTACCGGGTGGCTTACCT
>JBEAWD010000004.1:0-13234 GCA_041160585.1 Pseudomonadota bacterium
CTACGACCTCAAGACCGTGAAGTTGTTCGCTCAGGTCGGCAAGGTTGAAAACCTGACCTTCAAGACCGACTACGACCACATGGGTGTCGGCGCTTCGGTGCCGATGGGCCCGAACGGTAAGGTCATGGCGCAGTACAGCTCGATGGAGCCCAGCAACGCCAAGGCCAGCAAGACCACCAGCTTGGCCTACAACCACCTGCTGAGCAAGCGCACCGACCTTTACGCGGTGTACATGAATGAACAGGTGCCCGGCCGCTCGACCGGCAACACCTACGGTGCGGGTATCCGCCACCGTTTCTGATTCCCAAGGATCGGAATGCAAAACGCCCCGCGAACGCGGGGCGTTTTTCTTGGTGCGCAGAAACCTGATACGTCGAGACTTCGTGTTTGGTAGGCGCAATTGGATTCGAACCAACGACCCCCACCATGTCAAGGTGGTGCTCTAACCAACTGAGCTATGCGCCTGAAGCCTTTCAGTATAGCTCAACGCCGGCGGGCAGCACGCACGCCGGGCACCTGCAGCAGGCCCTGCAACACCGATGGCAGGCGATGCGTCGACCCAACCTCTACGGTGAAGGTCATGTGTGCGGAGACCCCGAAACGGTCTCGAAGCGACTGGGTCTTCACGCCCGTCACATTGATCTTTTCACGCGCGAAGACTTCACTGATGTCGCGCAGCAGTCCCGAGCGGTCGGCAGCCTCCACCTGCAGGTCCAGGGGAAAGAGCGCATCGCTTCTCGCGGTGCCCCACTCCACCGCGATCAAACGCTCTGGTTGCTGCCGCGCCATGTGGCCCAGGCTGCTGCAGTCACGCCGGTGGATGGCCACGCCTCGCCCCTTGGTGACATAGCCGGTGATCGCATCGGGTGGCGCCGGTCGGCAACAGCGGGCCAGATTCGTGAGCAGGGAATCCACACCCACCACCAAGACGCCTGAACCGGCGCCCTCGGACTTGGAGCGCTTGAGCAACAAGGTCTCGTCTTCGGGCTTGGGCGCAGCAGCCGGGCGCAGCAGCTGTTCGATGTTTCGCAGCGAGTACTCATCCTTGCCCACCACCTCGAACAGGTCGTTGGCCGCCTTGAAACCCAGCTGCACGGCCAGTTCGTCGAGCTTGAGCGCCGTTCGCCCTTCACGTTGCAGCAAACGTTCCACCGCGTCACGACCACGCGCGATGGTCTGCGCCTGTTCAAGCGCATTGAACCAGGCACGCACCTTAGCGCGCGAGCGCGGGCTGGCCAGATAGTGCAACTCGGGGTTGAGCCAATCCAGCGAGGGCCCGCCCTCCCTGACGCTGACGATCTCTACCGTCTGCCCGGTCTGCAGTGGCATGTTCAGGGTGACCATGGCGCCGTCCACCCGTGCGCCCCTGCAGCGGTGTCCCAGGTTCGTATGCAAGGCGTAGGCGAAGTCCACAGCCGTACCACCCACCGGCAGGTCGACGATGGCCGCCTGGGGCGTGAACACGTAGATGCGATCCTCGAAGCCCGGCGCTGCCTGGTCCACCGCTTCACGCTCCCAGGCCAGGAGCTGCTGCAGCACCGCCTTGCGGGCCTGGGCCACGCGCTCCTCAAACGCGCCGGCGGCAGCGACTCCGGCATAGCCCTTGGTACCGGCCTCCTTGTAGGCCCAGTGAGCCGCCACGCCGAATTCCGCGTGTTCGTGCATCGCCTGCGTACGGATCTGTATCTCGACGGCGCGGCCGAGTTCGTCGCGCACCACGGTGTGCAGGCTCTGGTAGCCGTTGGCCTTGGGCTTGGCGATGTAATCGTCGAACTCACCGTCCACCGGCACGAACCGTTCATGAATGCGCGCCAGCACCGCGTAGCACTGGGGTATGTCAGGCACGATCACCCGCATCGCCCGTACGTCCATCACCTGACTGAAGTCCAGCCGCTTGCCGTGCATCTTGCGCCAGATGCTGTACAGGTGCTTGGGTCGGCCCTGCACCTGCGCGTTCAGGTGGGATTCATGCAGCAGCTGCTGTAGCCCTTGCGCGAAGGCGAGAACACCGGCCTCTCGCTCCACACGCTTCTCATCGAGCAGTCGTGCGATGGTGCGGTACTCGTCCGGATAGAGAAACCGAAACGAGAGGTCTTCGAGTTCCCACTTGATCTGCCAAATGCCCAAGCGATTGGCCAACGGAGCGAACACCTCCAGCGACTCACGGGCCAGGGCGGAAGGGCACGGCCGCTTGGCAGAGGCATGCCAGCGCAGGGTCTGCAGCCGCGAGGCCAGTCGAAGCAGCACGACGCGCAGGTCTTTCGAAAAGGCCAGCAGCATCTTGCGAACGCGCTCGGTCTGCTGAGCGCTGCTGTCTTCCCCCACCTGGGCCTTCATCGCCGCGCGCTGGATCTGCACCAACTTACGCGTGTGGGTCACCATGGCGCCATGGCTGTCGCCAAAAGCCCTGGCGATCACCTCGTCGGGCTTCTGGATGAAGTCAGCCGCATAGATCAGGTAGGCGGCCGCCTGGAGGCTGTGGGCTGCACCCAGCCCTGCCAAGATGGCGGCAACACCCTCAGCGTGTCCGAGCGCGTCCTCGCCTGTGTCCAGCAGCCGTCCGTCAAGCAATGGCTGCGCGAAGACGCGGGCACGCTGCACATCGCTCAGCGCAGCTTGGCCTGCCGGATCAACCCTGGCCTCAGCCTCTTGCTGCAGATCGGCCAGCGCCATGATGGGCGCAGGCTGTGAGGTGGTCGTGGTCTTCAAGAGCGTCTATTCGGCCTGGCAAGTCGTGCCACTTCAGTTCAGCAGGAAACGCCCAACGACTTCCAACTGCTCGGGGGCGATGAGCGTAGGCGCATGCCCCACACCGTCGAAGGCCACCGTGGTCGCCTTGGGCCCGCGGCGCGACATTTCAGCGGCCGTTTGTGCGGTTACGAGGTCACTTTGCGCGCCCCGCACCAACAGGGTCTGCGCGGTGATACGGTCCCAGGCCTGCCACATCTGAGCCTCACCGGCGGCGGCCATCTCGGGGGTGACGGCCTTGAAGGGAACCGCGATCGAGGGGTCGTATCGGGTCACCCATCGGCCTTGTGCGTTCTGCTTGAGATGGGCGCGGTTGAGGGCATCCCACTGCTCGGGCGTGTGCGGCCCGAACCCCGCGCAGATCAGTCGCATGGCATCAGCGGCCTCGTCAAAGCTGCCCCAAGTGACGGGCTCACCCACGTAGCGTCCGATACGCTCTAGCGCACCAAACTCGATGCGCGGCCCCACATCGTTGAGCACGAGACGGCGCACCGGGCTGTTCGGCAATGAAGACAGACCCATCCCGATCAGCCCCCCCATGGAGGTTCCGACCCAGTCGACCGTCTGCGCATTCAGCCGCGCCAGCAGCGTCACCATATCGGCCACGTAGGCGGGGACCACATAGCCCATGGGATCAGGCAACCAGTCCGACTCTCCCCTTCCCGCCACATCCGGACACACAACCCGATAGTGTTGGCACATCGCCCGCGCCAGCGTATCGAAGTCACGCCCCTGTCGCGTCAGGCCATGCACACACACCAGCACGCGCGGATGGGTCGGGTCGCCCCACTCCCAATAGGCCATGCGGTGCAGCCCACGGGTATTGAGGCACTGCACATGGTTCAGGCGAGGTTCTTCCATATCAGGTCGAGCGCAGACGAGCCACACGAGGCGGCAATTGATAATCGCGCCAATGCTAACAAGGCCCCGGCAGGGCAAGAAGGATCCTCACATGTCCATCAACGGAAAAGTCGCATTGGTCACCGGCTCCACCAGCGGGATCGGCCTGGGCATCGCCCAAAGCCTGGCCCGACAGGGCGTACACCTGATGCTCAACGGCTTCGGGGACGCCGAGGCTGCCAAAGCCGCGGTGCTCGCCGTGGCCCTGTCGGGGGTTCGCGTCGACTATCACGGCGCCGACATGAGCCGCCCGGACCAGATCGAAGACCTGATCAGGCACACCGAAGCAAGCTTTGGGCGTCTGGACATCCTGGTGAACAACGCCGGCATCCAGCACGTGGCGCCGATCGAGGAGTTTCCGGTGGAACGCTGGGACGCGGTGATCGCCATCAACCTCACCTCGGCCTTCCACACCACGCGACTGGCCCTGCCAGGCATGAGGGCGCGCAACTGGGGCCGCGTGCTCAACATCGCCTCGGCGCATGGCCTGGTGGCCTCGGCCAACAAATCGGCCTACGTGGCCGCCAAGCATGGCCTGGTGGGCATGACGAAATCGGTGGCACTGGAAACCGCCACCACCGGCATCACGGTGAATGCGATCTGTCCGGGTTGGGTGTTGACCCCACTGGTGCAAAAGCAGGTGGACGCCCGTGCCGCCGCTGAAGGGGTAAGCATAGAAGAGGCCAAGAAGGCCCTTTTAGGGGAAAAGCAACCCTCGCTGCAGTTCACCACGCCCGAGCAGCTCGGCGAACTGGCGGTGTTCCTGTGTTCGGAGGCTGCCTCCAACATCCGCGGCGCCGCGATCAACGTGGACGGCGGCTGGGTGGCGCAGTAGCGTTCTTGATCGGGCACAAGCCCACCCACCTCGTCCAGCGCCAAACTCCCGCGCAAGCACGGAGGCCGCCGGCCGCCCGTGTTCTTGGGAGGATGCATGCTGGAACCGTCAGAGCCCAGCCGGTTGAGGCTATTGGTGGTGGATGACGATCCAACCACCCTGGCACAACTGCGAGCCGAGTTTTCCCATGCGGCCACCGAGCTGATCGTCGCGGCCGATGTGCCCGCAGCACAGCGGCTGCATGTACCGGGTCGCACCGGCGCACTGCTGCTCGACCCCGCGCTGAACCAAGGCGAAGGCCTGGAATGGTGCCGAATGCTGCGCGCCGCGCAGGACTCGACACCGTTGATCATGCTCAGCGCAAAAGCGACCGAGGTGGATCGGATCGTCGGTCTGGAGGCAGGCGCAGATGACTATCTTGCCAAGCCCTTCCACAGCCGCGAGCTTCGCGCCAGGCTACAGGCCGTCATGCGCCGCAGTCCAACGACCGAGCCACCCGGAGCCCCATCTCGTTCGGCTGAGGTCATCCACTTTGGCCCCTTCGAGTTCAACTTGCAGCGCCGGGAGCTCCGCAAGGGCCCCCAGGCGGTCCCCCTGACCACGGGCGAGTACGCCATGCTCAAGGCATTGGCGCGCCACCCGGGGCAGGCGCTGACGCGCGAGCAGCTGGCGCAGCTGGCCAGGGGCCGAGCCTTCGGGCCTTACGACCGCAGCCTGGACGTGCAGGTATCGCGCCTGAGGCGCATGCTGGAAGAGGATCCAACCCACCCGCGGTTCATCCAGACGGTGTGGGGTGTGGGCTATGTGTTCGTGCCCGACGGTAGCGCTAATCCCTGACGATCAGGCACACGGCTCGCGCCTCAATGGCGCGCCCCTCGCCCACCGGCCCCATCTTCTCGGCCGTCTTGGCCTTGACGTTGACCGCCGCCGAATCCAGTTGCAGGGCCTGCGCGATCGACTGCCGCATGGCGGGGATGTGGACCGACAACCGGGGTGCCTGGGCCACGACCGTGCTGTCCACGTTGACCAAGCGCCAGCCGCGTGCCCGCACCGATGCCGCCGCACGCTGCAGCAGCAGCCGCGAGTCCGCGCCGGCCAGCGAGGGGTCGGTATCGGGGAAGTGCGAGCCGATGTCGCCCAGGCCCGCGGCGCCCAACAAGGCATCCGTGATGGCATGCAGCAAGGCATCGGCATCTGAATGGCCCAGCAGTCCAGCGGTGTGGGGAATCACCACACCGCCCAGGACGAGCGCGCGTCCGGGAACCAGCGCGTGGATGTCCCAGCCTTCGCCGATGCGCATGTCTGAAGTTGTCATGGGGTGGTACCGATGGAGGTTGATCGTCGCGCCAACACCTCAGCTGCCCGCCGAAAGTCATCCGGGTAGGTGAGCTTGAAGTTGTCGGCCGGCCCGGCCACGAGTTTGGGGGCCTGGCCCGCCCACTCCACCGCGCCAGCCTCATCGGTGACCGGGATGCCGGCCTGCAGCGCGCGGCCCAAGACATCCCGCAAGAGGCCCAAGCGAAACATTTGCGGCGTCTGCGCGGCCCAGAGGTGGTCCCTGGGCACCGTGTCCTGCACGCGGCCAAGGGCATCGGCGCGCTTGAGTGTGTCTGGCACCGGGCAGGCCAGCAGGCCGCCCACCGCATCCCCCTCGCAGGCCACGATCAGCCGCAGCAATTCGGCTGGCTCGATCAGGCAGCGCGCGGCATCGTGCACCAGCACCCAGTCTGTTTCACCCAGGCCTTCACGGGCCAATGCCTGGAGTCCACCCCACACGCTGTGCGCACGCGTGGCGCCCCCAACGGGCATCACCTGAAGGCGCTTCCGCAGCGCGGGCGGCACGGCCTGCACGAATTCCTCATCACCGGGTGACAGCACAACGGCCACACCATCAAGTTGGCCTTGGCGAACCAGTTCATCGAAGGCCAACAGGGTCCAATGCACCACGCTGCGCCCCGACACTTCCACGTACTGCTTGGGGCGGCCGCCTCCTGCGCGCTCGCCTCGCCCAGCGCAGGGCAACAGGGCCACCCGCAGGGGACGGCGGTGGGTGGCGCGCAGGATGGACCAGTCGGACATGCGCCCGATTCTAGAATCCGGCTCCACCATGCCCCTGAACGTTCCAGCGCTGGCCGTCGGCAAGCGCTACACCCTGCCCCGCCCGCATGGTTCGGCCGATTCCATGTTGCTGGCGCGCCATGCGCAGCAGCTCAAGGCCCATCGCCAATGCCTGGTGGTCTTCACCGCCGAACCCTCAGACGCGCCGCGCCTGCAGGAGGAGATCCGCCTGTTCGCACCCGAGCTGCAGACGGCCCTGTTTCCCGATTGGGAAACCCTGCCCTATGACGGCTTCAGCCCGCATGAAGATCTCATCTCCGAGCGTTTGGCCACCCTGTGGCGCCTGCATGCCGCGCGTGACATCGACGTCTTGCTGCTGCCGGCCACCACCGGGCTGGGCCGGTTGGCGCCAGCGTCCTTTCTGGCCGCCACCACCTTCGAGTTCAAGCAGAAGCAGAAGCTGGACGAGGCAGCCCTGAAGGCCCAGCTCACCCTGGCCGGCTATCAGCATGTGAGCCAGGTCGTTTCACCGGGCGAATACGCGGTGCGCGGTGGTCTGATCGACCTCTTTCCCATGGGCTCGGCCGTGCCCTATCGGGTCGACCTCTTTGACAACGAGGTGGATTCCATCCGCACCTTCGACCCCGACTCTCAACGCAGCCTGTACCCCGTACCGGAGGTCAGGTTGCTGCCCGGCCGCGAATTCCCGATGGACGAGGCTGCGCGAACGGCCTTTCGCAGCCGTTGGCGCGAACGGCTGGACGGTGACCCCACCAAGGCCCGCGTCTACAAGGACATCGGCCAGGGACTGGCCACGGCGGGGATCGAGTACTACCTGCCGCTGTTTTTTGACGAGACTGCCACGGTCTTCGACTATGTCGGCAACCAGGCGCAGGTGGTGCTGCATGGGGCGGTGGACGAGTCGCTGGAGCGCTTTTGGCACGACACGCGCGAGCGGCACCGATTCCTGCAACACGACCCCGAGCGTCCGATCCTGCCGCCTGAGGCGCTGTATCAGAAGGTCGACGAGTTCTACGCCCGCACGCAGTCGCATGCCTGCCTGGCACTGCGGGGCGCCGAGCCCTTGGACTGGGTGGGCAAACTACCCGACGTCGCCATCGAGCGCGGGGCGACCGAACCCCTGGCCGCGTTGGAGCATCACCTCAAGAACGGCCGCAGCCGTGTCCTGATCGTCGCCGAGAGCGAGGGCCGGCGCGAGAGCCTGCTCGACCTGCTGCGCGAACACCGATTGTCGGTGCCCTCGTTTGCCACCCTGGCCGAGTTTGAAGTATCCGAGGAGTGGGCGGGGATCACCGCGGCCTCCTTGGCTGAAGGATTCCGCTGGCTGCGCGAGGGCGAACAGGCCCCGCTGGACTTCATCACCGAGTGCGAGCTGTTCTCGACCACGCCCACGGCACGCCGGCGGAAGAAGCAGGAGCAAGTCAGCAACGTCGAAGCGCTGATCAAGGACCTCTCGGAACTCAAGATCGGCGACCCGGTGGTTCACGCCAACCACGGCATCGGGCGATACAAGGGGCTGGTCAATATCGACCTGTCAGGTGGTGCCGATGGTGGCGCCTCGGAGTTCCTGCACCTGGAGTACGCCGATCAGGCCACGCTGTATGTTCCGGTGTCGCAACTGCAGCTGATCAGCCGCTACACCGGCGTCAGCGCCGAAGAGGCGCCGCTTCACCGTCTGGGTTCGGGTCAGTGGGAGAAGGCCAAGCGCAAAGCCGCTGAACAGGTGCGCGACACGGCCGCCGAACTCCTGAACCTCTATGCGCGTCGTGCCGCCCGAGAAGGCCATGCCTTTCGCTTCGCCGCCGGCGACTACGAGGCCTTCGCCACGAGCTTCGGCTTTGAGGAAACCGCCGACCAGCGTGCGGCCATCCATGCGGTGATCCAGGACATGGTGAGTCCGCGCCCCATGGACCGCCTGATCTGCGGCGACGTCGGCTTCGGCAAGACCGAAGTCGCCCTGCGTGCCGCCTTTGTGGCCGTGACCGCCGGCAAGCAGGTGGCGCTGCTGGCGCCCACCACGCTGCTGGCCGAGCAGCATTTCCAGAACATCAGCGACCGCTTTTCCAAGTGGCCCGTCAAGGTGGCCGAAATGAGCCGCTTTCGCACCGCCAAAGAAGTCAAGGAGGCCATGGCCGGGTTGGCCGATGGCACGATTGATATCGTGGTGGGCACGCACAAGCTGCTCTCGCAGGACGTGCAGTTCAAGCGCCTGGGACTGCTGATCATCGACGAAGAACACCGCTTCGGCGTTCGGCACAAGGAAGCCATGAAGGCCATGCGTGCCGAAGTGGACGTCCTCACCCTCACCGCCACACCGATCCCGCGCACATTGGGCATGGCGCTGGAGGGCCTGCGCGACCTCAGCGTGATCGCCACTGCACCGCAACGCCGTCTGGCCATCAAGACCTTCGTGCGCAACGAGGGCAGCGGCACCATCCGCGAGGCGGTGCTGCGTGAGCTCAAGCGCGGCGGTCAGGTCTATTTCCTGCATAACGAAGTGGAGACCATCGAGAACCGCCGCAGCAAGCTGGCCGAACTGTTGCCCGAGGCCCGGATCGCCGTGGCCCACGGCCAGATGCCTGAGCGTGAGCTCGAGCGGGTGATGCGCGACTTCGTGGCGCAGCGCCACAACGTTCTGCTGTGCTCAACCATCATCGAGACGGGCATCGACGTCCCCACGGCCAATACCATCGTGATCAGCCGCGCCGACAAGTTCGGGCTGGCGCAGCTGCACCAGTTGCGTGGCCGCGTGGGCCGCAGCCACCACCAGGCCTACGCCTACCTCCTGGTGCCCGATGTCGAGGGCTTGACCAAGCAGGCGGCGCAACGGCTGCAGGCCATCCAGGACATGGAGGAGTTGGGCAGCGGCTTCTACTTGGCCATGCACGACCTGGAGATACGGGGAGCCGGCGAGGTGCTGGGTGAACACCAAAGCGGCAACATGATGGAGGTGGGGTTCCAGCTCTACAACGAAATGCTCGCCGAGGCCGTGCGTTCCTTGAAGTCGGGCCGCGAGCCTGACCTGCTCAACCCTTTGGGCGGTGTGTTCGGTGGCGGTACCGATGTGAACCTGCACGCCCCGGCCCTGTTGCCCGACTCGTACTGCGGCGATGTACACGCCCGCTTGGGCCTTTACAAGCGCCTGGCCACCGCGCGCCAGGCGCAACAGTTGGATGCCCTGCTGGAAGAGGTCACCGATCGCTTCGGCAAGCTGCCGGTGCAGGGGCAAACGCTGTTCGACACCCATCGACTGCGGGTGATGGCGCAAGCCTGGGGCGTGGTGAAGGTCGACGCCGGGCCACGCCTGGTGCACATCACCTTCCGGCCCAACCCGCCCGTGGATGCCCTGAAAATCATTGAATTGGTGCAGCGGCACCGTGACATCAAGCTGGCCGGCAACGACAAGTTGCGCATCGAGCGTGCCACCCAAAGCGCGGCCGAACGGGCACAGCTGGTGCGCGACACCCTGCGCTCCCTGGGCACGCCGAAGGCCGACACGAGCCACGCCGGCACGGCATGAGGCCGCGCCCCAACCGACTTCGCCCACGACCCCGCGACCCTGCCAAACGCCATGTCCACTGCACGCACCACCTATCGCCCTGGCCTCACCCTCCGGGGCGTTTCACCGCCGCTTCGCCTGCAGGACTTCGGCCTCATCGCCTTTGACATGGACTCCACCCTCATCAACATCGAGTGTGTGGACGAGATAGCCGATGCAGCAGGCCGCAAAGCCGAAGTGGCGGCCATCACCGAGGCCGCCATGCGGGGAGAAATCACCGATTACAAGGACAGTCTGCGCCGACGCGTGGCCTTGCTGGAGGGCGTTTCTGTGGAAGCGCTGCAACAGGTGCTGGAGCAACGCTTGCAGCTCAACCCTGGCGCCCAGGTCTTGGTCCAGGCCTGCAAGGCCGCGGGCCTTCGTACCCTGCTGGTCAGCGGTGGCTTCACCTACTTTGCCGATGCAGTGTGTGAGCGACTGGGCTTGGACGACGCACGCAGCAATGTGCTGGAGGTGGCCCAGGGCCGATTGACCGGCGCCCTGGTGGACCAGCCCTGGGGTGACATCTGCGACGGCGATGAAAAGCGTCGCATGCTGCTGGCCACCTGTGAACGCCATGGGCTTGGGCCGCACCAGGCGATTGCGGTCGGCGACGGTGCCAACGACCTGCCCATGATGGGTGTGGCCGGACTTTCTGTGGCCTACCACGCCAAGCCCCGGGTGCGCGAACAGGCCATGGTGGCCATCGAGGACGGCGGCCTGGATCGCCTGTTGGAGCTCTTCAGCCGCTGAGCCAGGCCCCCGGCGCGGGCCAAGCAGAACTCAGGTCTGCATCTGTCCCCACACCTTCTCCAGGCGCTTCACGCTGACCGGCTGCGGGGTGCGGAGCTCTTGGGCAAACAGGCTCACGCGAAGTTCTTCAAGCATCCATCGGAACTCTTCCAGCCGGTCATCGCGCCGACCCTTGAGCTCCTGCAGCCGCCTAAGCCAGCGCTGCTCCAGGGGCCGAAACTCCGAAAGGCGCTGCTGGTCACGGGCGGCATCGCCTCGATGCTTGTCCATGCGCATCACGGCACCCTTGAGGTAGCGGGGCAGATGCTGGAGCTGCAGCCAGGGTACCTCGGTGATGAACCGACGATGTACCAGGCGTTGCAGTTGGGCCTGAATGTCCTCATGCGCTTCCTTGGGCAGCCTGGCGTCACGCAGCTTGCGCAAGGCGGCGGCGTACTCAGCCAGCACCTGTCCGGTCAGCCTTGCCACCTCCTGTGCCACCAGGCTCAAGCGCGGGCGCCCCTGTTCCACCAACCGTGCAAATGAGCCCGCATCGAGGGGCAATGCATCCCCCAGGAAAGCACGGTCCAAGGCCAATTGGATGATCTGCTCCTTGAGGTCGGCTTCGGTTCCCAGGGGCATGTAGGCGACCGCCATGCGCTGCAGGTCGGGAATGTTCTTCTCCAGGAACTTCAGCGGCTCTCGAATCTGCAGGGCAATCAGGCGCCGTAGCCCTTGGCGGTGAAGGCCGTGCGCCTGTTCGGGTTCGTCAAACACCTCGATGCGCACGCCGGCGCCCTGGTCCACGATCGCCGGAAATCCGACCAGAACCTGACCCTTGCGGCGGATCTCCATCAGCTCAGGCAACTCGCCGAAGTCCCAGGCGGTGTACAGCCGATCTTCAGAGGGGCCGGTCGTTGAGGCACCAACCGCCTTGGCCTTGGCCTCGGTCCTTGGACCATTCCCCTTGAACGCTTGGTGGCCGCCAGGTTCAGCGGTGGCAGATGGTTGAACCCATGTGGTCGACGCCGCCGACGGTGCACGATCCTCAGCTGGCGCCAAGCGCAAGGCGGCCAGGGCCTGGAAGGCGCCGCGGGCCTGGGCGCCCCAGTCTGCCTTGAGCGCGGCCACATGCCGTCCCATCCCGAGCTGGCGCCCATGTTCGTCCACCACGCGCAAGTTCATGAGCAGGTGCGCCGGCAGCTGCTCCACCTTGAAGTCCGCCCTTTGCACCGCCAGCTGCGTCCGGTCACGCACCGCCTTGAGCAGGGCGTCCATCAGCGAGCCGTCTGCAAAGCGCGCCAACTCACAGAACTCGGCCGCAAACTCCGGCAGCGGAACCAGGCGCGAGCGTGCCTTCTGGTGCAGCGACTTGCACAGCACCTGCACCTTCTCCTTGAGCATGCCGGGCACCAGCCACTCACAGCGTGCCTCCTGCACCTGGTTCAGGGCGTACAGCGGGACCGTGACCGTCAAGCCATCGCGCGCATCGCCCGGCTCGTGCAGGTAGGCGGCAGCGCAGTCCACCCCGCCCAGGCGGATCATCTTGGGGAATGCCTGTGTCGTGATGCCCGCCGCCTCGTGGCGCATCAGCTCCTCGGTGGTGAGCTTGAGCACATCGGGGTTGTCTCGCCTGGCGACGCGGTACCAGCGCTCCAGCGTCGGCAGGCTGCACACGTCCTGCCCAAGGTGCTCGCCGTAATAGGCCTCGATCAGGGCATCGTCGACCAGCAGGTCCTGGCGACGAGACTTGTGCTCCAGTGCCTCCACCGAGCGGATGGCCTTTCGGTTGTGTGGCAGGAAGGCAAAGCGCTGGTCCCACTCGGGTGGCACGTCCCCCTGCACCAGAGCCTCGCGGATGAAGATCTCCCGGGCCAGCGCAGCGTCCAGCTTGGAGAAGCTCACGCGTCGATTGGCATACACCAGCAAGCCGTACAGCGTGGCCCGCTCTAGCGCCACCACCTCACCCGCCTTGCGCTCCCAGTGCGGCTCCAGCAGCTGCTTCTTCAACAGGTGCCCGCCCACTTGCACGACCCACTGCGGCTCGATGGCGGCGATGCCTCGACCGAACAGCCGGGTGGTCTCCACCAATTCAGCCACCATGATCCAACGGCCCGGCTTTCGGCTGAGGTGGGCACCGGGGTGCCGCCAGAACTTGATGCCGCGCGCGCCCAGGTAGTGATCGTCGTCATCGGCCTTCAGACCGATATTGCCCAAAAGCCCCGACAACAGCGACAGATGGATCTGCTCGTATGTGGCCGGGGCGGTGTTCAGCTGCCAACCATGCTCGGCCACCACCGTATGCAGTTGGGAATGCACATCGCGCCATTCGCGGACCCGCCGCGGGTTGATGAACTGATCGCGCAGACGTGCCTCCTGCTGCCGGTGCGACAGCTTGTGGG
>JBEAWD010000081.1:0-3019 GCA_041160585.1 Pseudomonadota bacterium
GGTCGGGCTGCGGGGCCAAGAGGTGGCCGATGGTGGGCTGGTAAAGCCGCGAGGCCATCTGCGTGAGCCAAATGGCATCAATGCCCATGAACACCACAAAGGTGACCGCATAGGCGCGCAAGTACAGCGACAGTCCCGCCGGCGCGGTGGCAGGGTCGACTGTCGAAGGGGTGTTCGTATTCATAGGACAAGCGTACGCGATGCCCGACGCCCCGCGTGCCGTGGGGGCGTTTTTTGCGGTCGGCGATGTTCGTCTTGGCCAAACGGCGAACCCCGGAGGATGAATCTCGATTTTTGTCATCACCCCGACACGCAGGCCCCGCACACTTTTAGGCATACGGGGCCACGCTGGCCCTTGCCCCGATTCGCCGCCGAACACAGAGGCTTGTCATGCGTCTACAACCTGGTTCAGATCGCATTGCCGCCACCCCGCCACCCGTGGTGACCGAGCAGCGCCTATCGGCGTGGTGGAACCCCTTGCGCCGGTCGGCGGGTCCGGTGCGCACTGGCCTGGGGAACAGTCATCAAGGTCGTGGTTCTGCCGGTTCGCACATCGCACCGGCCAGCGCCTTGGGATCGGATGAAGACGACTTTCTGAACCGCTTGCGCTGCGCGGGCCTTTGACAAGTCCGCGCGCAAAAGCCGCGCCGCGCGCTAAGCTTGGCGGCATGTCGCCGACCGATCAAGCACACCAACACCACGTGGCCGTGGTGGGCGCTGGCCCCGTGGGCCTGGCGCTGGCCCTGCTGATGGCACGCCGCTGCGCTCAGTGGCGGGTCAGCCTTTTCGACGCGCGCCCCCTGGACGCCGACGTCAGCCGTGACCCCCGAGCCCTGGCCCTGTCGCTGGGCAGCGTGCAGTTGCTTGGGCAACTTGGCGCCTGGCCTACGCAGGGCACCCAGCCCATCCTGCAGGTGCAGGTGAGCCAGGAATCACCGGCCGTGGCGCTGGCCGGCGCGCGCCCGGAGGTGAACATCCGCGCGGCGGACCTGGGTGTGCCCGAACTGGGTGCGGTGATGGCCTACGGCACCTTGGTGCCGGCCCTGCAGCGCGCATGGCAGGACGAACAGGCCCGCGCGCCGGGTCGGCTGCATCATCGCTTCGGCCAACCGGTACAGGGCTTGAAGGTGGTGGCTGTCAACCCAGCAGACGGTGCCCAGGGCCATCGTGTGGAAGTGGATACCGGCCTCATCGACACCTTCGACCTGGCCGTGGTGGCCGAAGGTGGGGTCTTCACTCGGGATGCAGCCCGCCCCGAGGTGGATGTCGAGGACACCGTCATCCCGAGGGCGGCGGTCGACCAAGACCGTACCGGCCCGTTCGGCGCGATCAACCAATGGCTGCAGCGCGGGGGCGCGCAGCCCCTGCGGCACGACTATCGGCAAACCGCCTGGGTGGGCACCGTGGCGCTGTCAGGCGCCGAACCTGGCCTGGCGGTGGAGCGCTTCACCCGCCAGGGGCCGGTGGCGCTGCTGCCCCTGCCCCCTGCCATCGACCGTGCGCAACCGGGTTTGAGCCGGGCTTCGCTGGTGTGGTGCGTCGATGCCGAGCACGACCCTGTGGCCGAACTGAGCGACGCACAACGCATGGCGGTGCTCAACGCCGTGCTGCCGGCTCAAGCCGGGCGCATTGAACACATCGGCGCGTTGAAGTCGTTTGCCCTGGGCCTGCAAGCGCAGAAGAGCCTGGTGCGCGGCGGATGCCTGGTTCGCATCGGCAACGCCGCCCAAACACTGCACCCAGTGGCCGGCCAGGGTCTGAACCTCGGCCTGCGCGATGCGCACGCCTTGGTCGAACGGCTGCGTGGGGCGCAACGGCGCGGTGAGACCACGGCACAGGCACTGGCGCAGGTGAATTGGGCGCGGGCCGCAGACCGGTGGTCGATGATTGCCGCCACCGATTTCCTGGCCCGCAGCTTCACCTGGGCACTGCCGGGGGCTGCCACGGCCCGAGCCCTGGGTCTCCTGGCGGTGGAACACCTGCCGGGACTCAAGCCAGCGCTGGCACGTCAGATGATGTTCGGACGACGCTGAGGCTTCAACAGGCCGTGGTAGGCGCCGTGCCCAAGCGACGGTGCTGCAAAGCCGGCAACTGCTGCCGCACGGTCGCCAAGCGACGTGTGTCCACGTCGGCGACGGCCACACCAGGGCCTTCCTCCACACGGGCCAGCACCTCGCCCCAGGGGTCGATCACAAGGCTGTGGCCCCAGGTGCGCCGACCGTTCTCGTGCAAGCCACCCTGGGCCGGGGCCATCACGTAGCACTGGTTCTCGATCGCGCGGGCACGCAACAACACCTCCCAGTGGGCCTGTCCGGTGGTGTGGGTGAAGGCCGCTGGGACGGCCAGCACATCGCATGGTGGTTGTTGCGGGTCGCCAAAGCTCAGTGCACGGTACAGCTCGGGGAACCGCAGGTCGTAGCACACCGACAGGCCCACCCGCAGCGCAGGATCGGTCGCCAAGGTGACCGCCACCGCCTGGTCGCCTTCCTTGAGCACGCGGGCCTCGTCGTAGGACTCGCGACCGTTGTCGTAACGAAACAGGTGCACCTTGTCGTAGTGAGTCACCACCTCACCCTTGGGGCTGATCACCAGGCTGCGGTTGAACACCCGACCGGCGTGCTCGGAAGACACCGGAATGGTTCCCCCGAGGATCCACAGACGGTGCCGCTGCGCCTGTTCGCGCAGGAAGTCCTGGATGGGGCCATGGCCCGGTGCTTCGGCATGCGTGAGCTTGTCCTCGTCGCGCCGGCCCATGAGGCAGAAGTACTCGGGCAGCCCGGCGAACTGGGCACCTTGCCCTGCGGCTTGCGCCAGCAGCTCGGCGGCGTCAGACAGGTTTCGCCTCACATCGGGCGTGGAGACCATCTGAATGGCAGCAATGCGGGTCATGGCGTTCTCCGGTTGGGTGGCGATGCGGCTGGCTCGGGTGCGTTGATCGCGCGGTCGACCTGCTCGCTGGTGGGCAGGCTGGCGCGCTGCAGCCGTTCGACCTTGGGATCCACCCAACTGCCGGTGATGC
>JBEAWD010000116.1:0-2715 GCA_041160585.1 Pseudomonadota bacterium
GTTCGAACCTATGCGCCGGGCCGGCGCATGGTGCTTTCTCATGACGTCACCGAAGCCGACCGAATGGAGGCCATGCGCCGTGACTTCGTGGCGCATGTGTCCCACGAGATCAGAACCCCGCTGACGGTGTTGGCCGGGTTTGTGGAAACGATGCAGACGCTGGCGCTTGATGAGCGCGAGCGTGACCGTGTGCTGAACCTGATGCGCCAGCAGACCGTGCGGATGGAGAGCCTGGTGTCGGATCTTCTGCTCTTGGCTACGCTGGAGGGCAGTCCGAAGCCGGCTATCGCAAATTGGATTCCCTTACTGCCGCTGCTGCAGGCATCGGTGGCTGACGGGCAACACCTCTCCGCAGGGCAGCATGAGGTAGCCTGCACGTTGACCCCCGAACACGACCTGGAAGTGGCCGTCGAGGAACGTGAAATGGCCAGCGCCTTGGGCAACCTGATCAGCAACGCCGTTCGCTACACACCGTCCGGGGGACGAATTCAACTTCAGGCTGAGTTCCGACAGGGTGGCTACCTGGAGCTGCGTGTGCTTGACAACGGCATCGGCATCGAGCGTCAGCACTTGCCAAGGATCACGCAGCGCTTTTATCGCGTGGACAAGAGCCGTTCGCGGGGAACGGGTGGCACCGGTTTGGGGCTGGCCATCGTCAAGCACGCGATCTCGCGGCACGGCGGAGAACTTCTGGTTGAAAGCACCCCAGGTGAAGGATCGTGCTTCACGTTGACCTTGCCGCCATCTCGCGTTCGTCTGGCCGGTGCCGGCGATGCCGAAAGGGCTGAAGTCACGCCTTCTTCACCAAGCTGAAACGTCGACGTCATCGAGCACTTGCAGCATGGAGGCTGCACGCAAGGAGCTCGAGATGCATCAACTGGCCACAAGCAGCGCGGCCCCCTTTGCCGCACAGACCGAAGCGAAGACCAGCGGTGAACTGATGGTGACCTGGGCGCGTCACCAAGAAGACCTGCAGGCGGCGCAACGTCTTCGTCATCAGGTCTTTCACGGTGAGTGGGGAGCACAGACCCCAGCCGATGACGAGGGGTTGGACGTGGATGAATTCGACAACCACTGCGAGCACCTGATGGTTTGCACTGCGCCTGGGGAGGATTCTCCGTCACAGGTGGTGGGCACTTACCGCGTGTTGCTGCCAGATGCGGCACATCGCCTGGGGCGCTATTACACCGAGACCGAATTCGATCTTTCCCGTCTGGCGCATCTGAAGCCTACGATGGCCGAACTCGGGCGATCGTGTATTGCCGCTCCGTGGCGCACGGGCGGTGTCATTCTGATGCTCTGGACGCACTTGGTGCGATTTCTGCATGCCAATGGTGTGCAGCAGGCGATAGGTTGCGCCAGCGTACCGATGCCTGACGGTGGTGCCAATGCCGCACGCCTGTGGCATGAACTTCGAAGCCTGCACATGGCGCCGGAATCCCTGCGTGTCACGCCGTATGTGGCGCTTCCGGTGGACCTGCTTCCCTCCAGGGGCCCTGCTGAATGGCCCCCACTGGTGCGCGGCTACGTGAAGATCGGTGCGCAGGTGCTGGGAGCCCCGGCATGGGACTCTGCCTTCGGCTGTGCCGATCTGCCGATGATGTTGGACTTCGCCACGCTGTCGCCAGCGTATCGGCGTCGATTCATCGGGGCTTGACGAACAAATAGTGTAAACGGTATAAACGGTTTACATCGTTATAGGAGATCTGTATGGTCACTTCTGCAAAGCCCCCCGTGAAGTCCGCAGCGCGCAAGGCACCAGCGCCGCGCAAGGCCGTTGTGGCCCGCAAGGCGAGCGCACCCCGCAAGCCCGTTGCGGCGAAAAAGGCCACTGTGCCCCGCAAGCCCGCGGCCGCGGTGGCGGCTGCGCCAGTGGATGCGGCACTGGCCCCTGCCGCGGCAGCACAGCCCGAAAAGGCGAACAAGGCTACCAAGCCCGGCAAGGCTGCAAAGCCCCCCAAGCCCGAAAAGGCGGCCAAGCCTGAGAAGGCTGCCCGCAAGGACAAGCTCGTCCGCGACAGCTTCACCATGCCCGAGAGCGACTTCAAGTTGATCGCGGCTGTCAAGCAACGTGCTCTGGCATTCCAGCACGTGGCCAAGAAGTCTGAAGTGCTGCGCGCCGGCCTTACCGCCCTGCAGGGCTTGACCGATGCTCAGCTGCAGGCTCTGCTGGAAGGCCTGCCGGTCATCAAGACTGGGCGCCCCAAGAAGGCAGGCTGATCCCGGCCATCGAGAGTCGCTGCTGCTCGTCCACCAGTCGCAGCAGCGCCCTTTCGAACTGTTGGGTTACCGTGGACCAGTCCAAGCCCTGGATGTCGGCTGCGCATCGGCGCGCCACCACATTTCGGTGCACGTCGTCGCGTGCGGCGTCCAGGGCAGCCTGGATGAATTCATTGGCCTTTCCGGGTTCTGCCGTCCACCCGTTTATCCCCGACTGGATCAATTCGGCGGCCGCGGCCATCCGGTAGGCCACCGTGGGCACGCCACTGGCCATGGCCTCCACCACCACGTTGCCGTAGGTTTCCGTTTCGCTTGGAAACAGAAACAGATCGGTACTGGCCAGCGCCTGGGCGAGGTAATTTCCGCGCAGCATGCCGGTGAAGATGGCCCTTGGGCATTGCGCCTGAAGTGCCGCCCGCAGGGGCCCGTCTCCAATCAGAACCAGACGAGCATCGGGCCGCTGTTGGGCGATGGCCTCGAAGGCTGACACCACCA
>JBEAWD010000128.1:0-9852 GCA_041160585.1 Pseudomonadota bacterium
CCACCAATCGCTTCGATAAAGGCCTCCAAGGAACACTTCCTGGAGGCTTTTTTTCTTCGAAAGACACGGACGCATACAGCAACGAGGTCTCGGGAAGGCCATCTACTGAAAGAGCTGGACAGAGGAACAGTGCGGGGAAACGGGTGCTCGCTAGCCAATTAGCAGGATTGGCCAAGCTGGTCTGTCAAGCAGTGCGCCGCAATGGGGCAGGGAGGAGTGCATCTCTGCGGTTGCCGACGTGCGATGCGTTCGCCTACCCAAACTTTGCGCGTACAAATTGACCCATGGGGGTGATGGCTGTCGATCGATTCACGGATGTGCGAGGAGCCGCACTGCGTCGAACCAATCCAAGAAATCGTCCGCACGTCCCGATGGTCAAATTCGAGTCCGCACGAGCAGTAATGAGGGTTGAGTGCGATTGACAACAAGGCCCGCTTCGCCCTAGTCTTATTGACGATCTGTCAAATAAAGGCGTCGATGTGAGAAAAGGCAGTGTCAGACTCGCGCTGCCCTCGGTGCTGGCCTTGCCTCCACCGCACGGGGCGACCAAAGTACTCGGTCTCTATTCAGAGGGTCGTGGCCTGTCGGACGGCCTTCTCCCAATGCGCCATGCGTTCCAACGCCTGATCACGCGACATCACGGGATGGAACACGTGTTCGGCCTTCCAGTGATGGCTCAGCTCTTGCAGTCCGCCGATCACGCCCGCTTGCAAGCCCGCGAGGTAGGCAGCCCCGAGTGCCGTTGTCTCGGTCACAGCCGGTCGAACGACGGGAACTCCGAGCAGATCCGCCTGAAACTGCATCAGCAGATTGTTCACGCTCGCGCCGCCATCCACACGCAACTCAGAAACCGGCACCACGCCATGCGCGACCGCATCGCGGTTCATGGCCTGCAGCAGGGCGGCACTTTGGAACGCGATGCTTTCCAGCGCAGCCCGTGCGATGTGCGCGACGGTGGAGCCGCGCGTCAGCCCCAAGATGGCGCCCCGTGCATCAGGCGCCCAGTACGGTGCGCCCAGGCCGGTGAAGGCCGGTACGACGAACAGGCCGCCGGAATCCGGGACACTCTCCGCCAAGGCCTGTACCTGCGCGCTGGACTCGATCGCGTGCAGTCCATCGCGAAGCCACTGAACCACGGCCCCGCCAATGAACACGCTGCCTTCCAGGGCGAACTGCGGCGTGCCATCGCACTGTGCGGCCGATGTGGTCAACAGACCGTTGCCGCTGGGCAGGAAGCGGTCGCCCAAGTGCATCAGCATGAAGCAGCCTGTGCCATAGGTATTCTTGGCCATGCCCGGCCGGAAGCATGCTTGTCCGAAAAGAGCGGCCTGCTGGTCTCCGGCCACGCCACCGATAGGAATCGCGCCGCCCAGCAGTTCGGCACTGGTCAGACCAAAGTGGCTGCTGGAGGGCTGCACCTGGGGGAGCACGTCCGATGGAATGTCCAATGCCCGCAGCAGCTCCTCGTCGAAGCGGTTCTTCTGCACATCAAAGAGCATCGTGCGCGCCGCATTGCTGACGTCGGTGACGTGCGCCTGCCCGCCCGTCAACTGCCAGATCAGCCAACTGTCCACGGTTCCAAAGGCCAGCTCGCCCCGTTCGGCCATGGCGCGGGCGCCCGGTACATGGCGGAGCATCCAGGCCAGCTTCGTGGCGGAGAAGTAGGCATCGATGCGCAGCCCGGTCTTCGCATTCACCACCGGCTCAAGTCCCTGTTGCCGCAACGAGGCGCAAAGAGGCTCGGTGCGCCGGTCCTGCCACACGATGGCGTTGCCCAACGGCTCACCCGTGCGGCGGTTCCACAGCACGGTGGTTTCTCGCTGGTTGGTAACGCCGATGGCTGCGATGTCCTGGGCGCGAAGTCCGGCCTGGGACAAGACTTGGCGGGCCGTGTCCAGTTGGGTGCGCCAAATCTCCTGCGGGTCATGCTCCACCCAGCCCGGCTTCGGGTAGATCTGCCTGAACTCCTGCTGCGCTGTGGCGATCACTTGGCCCTGCTCGTTGAACACGATGCTGCGCGAACTGGAGGTGCCCTGGTCGAGGGCGAGCAGGTGGGGCATCTGGCGGTCTCCTGGGCGGGGTGAAGGCGTGATCCTTTTCCTCCACATCATTCTGACACTGTGGTGTTTGAATCCGGAATGGCACATGATCGACGGCTGGCCAGAGGTGTCGTGGTGAAGACATCAGCCTGCCCGACTGCCTCGCCCGGCAACGAGGCTCCACCAGCCTTCAAGCCATGGACGCAGCCCATCACGCGCGCGACACCAGCCGCGCCCACGGAGGTGGATGTCGTCGTGGCGGGGGGAGGAATCAACGGCGTGGGCATCGCGCGCGACCTTGCCGGACGCGGCTATTCGGTGGCCCTGGCCGAAGGGGCTGATCTGGCAGCCCACACGTCCTCTTCCTCGACCAAGCTGATCCACGGGGGGCTTCGCTATCTGGAGCACGGCGCGCTCGGCCTGGTTCGCAAGTCCCTCCTCGAGCGAGAGGTGCTGCTGAGAAGTGCGCCCCACATCATGTGGCCGATGCGATTCATGATGCCCGTGTCGCCCACGGGTCGCCCCGCGTGGATGATTCGGGCAGGCCTGTTCCTGTACGACCAACTGGCGCCGCGCGATGTCCTGCCTGGGTGCGTCGCCGTGGACCTTTCAAATGAGGCCGCGGGTCAGGATCTGCTGCCGATCTTTCGGAAGGCCTTCATCTACTCCGACGGCTGGGTCGATGATGCCCGCCTCGTGGTGGTGGCGGCACTGGACGCCCAGTCCAAAGGCGCATGGATCGGCAGCCGCACCGCGGTTCACCGCGCGCAGCGGCAGTCTGCAGGCTGGGCGATCACGTTGCGGGGACCAGGGGGCGAGCAATACATACGGTCGCGGATGCTCGTGAATGCGACCGGCCCTTGGGCCCGCCGCTTCCTGGACGGCGTGGTCTCCGATGTGCCCATGAGCGCGGGACAACAGCTTCGGCTGGTCAAGGGTAGCCACATCGTGGTGCGTCGCTGCTGGAGTCATGAGCACGCCCTGATTCTCCAGAGCAGCGACCGGCGGGTCATCTTCGTCATCCCCTATGAGCAGGACTTCACCTTGATTGGCACCACCGACATCGAGGTCGGTCCGGCCATCCTGAACTCCGACCATCCCGCGCAGGCGGAGGACAGCGAGGTGGACTATCTTTGCTGTGAGGTCAACCGGTATCTGGCCCGCCCGCTCACGCGTGCCGATGTGGTCTGGAGCTATGCAGGCGTGCGCCCCTTGCTGGATGATGCGCGCGGCAATCCGTCATCGGTCACCCGGGACTATCGGCTGGAGGTGGACGGGGGTTCGGCCCCGATGCTCTCGGTGTGGGGTGGAAAGCTGACGACGTTTCGGCGCCTGGCAGAGGAGGCCGGCGACATCGCCGGACAACTGCTGGGCGAGCAACGTGCGGCCTGGACGCGGGGTGCGGTTCTGCCCGGTGGCGACCTGGGAACGTGGCTGGGCGACCAGCTCAGCGGTCATCCCAGCCAGGACTTTGAAGCTTTCGTGCACTTGGCGATCAAGCGTTACCAATTTCTGCCGTCTGCGGTAGTCCGTCGGATGGCGCGAGCCTACGGCACCCGCATCGAGCTGGTCGTGGGGGACAGCCAAAGCCGAGCCGATATGGGCGATGAAGTGGCGCCAGGCCTGTACGAGCGCGAGCTGCACTACTTGCAGATGCATGAGTGGGCGGGTACCGCCGACGATGTACTCTGGCGGCGCAGCAAGATGGGACTGCACTACTGCGCGCAGGAGCGCGAACGGGTCCGCGCTTGGTGGTCGCAGCGGTTCAAGACTCCAGATTGAGCCGGATGAGCAGCCCCATGCCCGGCGACAGGAGCGGCAGAGCCAGGCCGGCCTGCGCGAGGGTAGAGCCGTGCAGCCGAAGCACGCCGGCCGCCTGCAGCCCGCTCAGGGCCTTTCCCAAGCCCTGTGGCGGTTGCCAGACCGCGTCGATCTCGATCCGATACAGACCATGGGGGATCAGATCCGGGATTCGCACCCTCTGCACAGCCCCGGAGCGCGGCCGTTCCACGGCCACGATGGTCAAGAGCCCCCTTGCACGGTCTGCGCTCGTGCCCAGGGTGACACTCAGGGCCGGATCGGGTGCATCGATCGGCGTGACACGACCCTGGTGGAGCCAGGTCCGGCCATCCTTGTAGGCCGCGATGGCCGCCTTGATCGCCAGCTTCTCCTCGGCCTGCAGCTTCAGCAGGTCAGCCTCCAGGCCCATGTGTCCGAACAGGGCGTTGAGGGTGCGAAGTTCGATCGAGGCATCCCGATGTGTCGTGTGGCTGCGGGTATCCCCCACATGAACGCCCATCAGTTCGGGCGGGAGCAGGCTCAGGAAGCCTTGCTGGATGCGCTGTCGCTCGATCGGGTCGTTGCAGTCGGATGCCCAGACGCGGTCGGTCCGTCGCAGCATGCCCAGGTCAGCCCGTGCGCCGCCGGAGGCACAGGTCTCGATCTCCAGGTCCACGAACGTCGCCCGCAAGCGATCGATCAACTCGTAGACACCCAAGACATGCCGGCGCGCGGCGGGCTGTCCATCGGCGCTGCTCGCATGGGTCATGTCCCGGTTCATGTCCCACTTCAGGTAGGACACGCCCGCATCGCGGATGAGGGCTTGGAGTTGATGGAACAGGTGATCGCGGACCGGTTCAAGCCCCAGATTGAGAACGTACTGGAACCGCCCGAGTGGCTGGTCGCGGCCTGGCAGGCCCATCACCCACTGCGGGTGTCGCTCAAACAGTTCGCTGTCGGCGCTGATCCCCTCGGGCTCGACCCACAGCCCGAACTGCATTCCCAGGCTTCGGCACTGGTCGGCCAAGGGCTTCAAGCCGTGCGGGTAGATCGCGGTCGATGGAACCCAGTCGCCCAAGCCCTGTCGATCACTCCGACGCCGACCAAACCAGCCGTCATCCAGAACAAAGCGCTCGACACCCAGTTCGGCCGCGGCCCGAACCAGATGATCGAGACGTCGGGCGTCGTGGTCGAAGTAAGTGGCTTCCCATGAGTTGAACTGGACCCAGCGCGGCCCGGCCCGCGAGGGGCTGATGGCCTGCCTGATGAACCGGTGCCAACGCAGGCTGAGGTCTCGCAGTCCGATGTGGCTTTGGGCCAGGTGCACGGCAGGACAACGGTGGGTCTGCCCGGTTTGCAGCCGCACCTCACCCGGCAGCAGCAACTCACCGGCTTGGAACTGCAGTCCGCCCTGGCGACACCGTTGCAAGGCCAGCCGGTGGTTGCCAGACCACTCCAGCTGTGCGCTCCAGACCTCACCGGCGTGGGCCTTCGCATCGGCCGTCATCATCAGGAGGCCGGGATAGGCGTGGTGGGACGAGCGACCGACCCGAGACTCCTGCACCCACGCAGCCGATCCGATCGGCTCGTGTACGGGCTGGAACTCTGCCGCCCATCGCCCGGAAAGCGACATCCGATGCGTGAGGTGAGACGGGACCTGCAGCGCGATCGTCACCAGTGATTGAACCTGCAGCTCGCCAGGACCTTGGTTCGTCAGTTGCGTTTGTGCCGTCAGGACCCCGGTTTCAGAGTGGGCGGTCAACTCCAGCTGCAGCTCGATGCCCGCCGCATGGTCGCACAGTGCGAAGCGCCAACCGGTCGGCACAGGCTCTGCCTGCGTGATGCGGAGTTGGGTGTAGAGGTGCTGCCCCTGGCTGATCAACTCCAACCCGGGATGATCGGTGAAGCCCTGTCCCGGCTCGGGTATCCAGGTGATGGTCTCCTCGACATCCAGGCCGCCGTGCGGCAGGGGGGGCTGCAGAGCCGACCGAACGGCCATCAGCTCGGCCTGATGCGGCAGCCGTGGGCCCCAGTGCAGCAGGCGGGGCATGCGCCCATCGTCCGACACCAGTACGGCAGTCTGATCCGCTGCGTCGAGTCGCCAGAAAGCGCTGCTCATGGTGCTTTTCCGAATGGGGTCGACAGGTCTACTATTGTAATCTCCGTCAATATGAGCGGATCAGTGCCGAGCGACTTCCTGTCTGGCGATTTCCATCACGGTTGGGTCCCCAGCGCTGACATTCGGCTTCACACCGTGGAATGTGGGCAGGGCCCGCCGGTGCTCCTGTTGCACGGCTTTCCCGATCACTGGCGCCTGTGGGGCGACCTGATGCAGCGATTGGCCCGAGACCACCGCCTGATGGCGCCCGATCTTCGGGGCATCAATCTGTCGGACAAGCCGGCCGGTGTGGCGGCCTACCGGATCGAGCACCTGGTGGATGACGTGTTGGCGCTCATCGACCATCTTGGCGGATCGAGCCACCTGATTGGGCACGATTGGGGTGGTCTCCTGGCCTGGGCCGTCGCGGCCCGGCATCCTGATCGCGTCAAGAGGCTCGTGATCCTGAACGCGCCGCACCCCTGCCGGTTCGCCCAGATGCTGCTGGACCACCCCCAGCAGCGTGCGGCCTCTCGGTACGTGGGGCAGCTGTGCGAGCCCGAGGCCGCATCGCGCTTGCGCCGGGATCATTGCGCGACCTTGCGCGGCGTGCTCACGGAGCACGGCCGTCTGGCGGTGTCGGCTGAGGATCTGGAGGCGAGCCTACAAGCCTGGCTGCAGCCTGGGGCGCTGGAAGCCGCGCTGAATTGGTATCGTGCACTGGGCCATCAAGCCGCGATGACCCCACCCGGCGTGGCCGCGGTGCCGGACCTGGGCGCGTCAGACGGAACGATCCACTGCCCGACGCTGTTGGTCTGGGGAGAGCGTGACGGTTCGTTTCCGCTGGATGGCCTGGAGGGTCTTGAGCGCTGGGTTCCGAGGCTGCGGGTGCACCGGGCGCCGGCGTGCGGTCACTGGATGTTGCGAGAACAGCCGGCGGCCGTGGCCGCGCTCATCGCGGGATTTCTGGCCGAGCGGGGAGACGAGGCATGAGGCTTGGGGTTTGCTACTACCCGGAGCATTGGCCGCAGGCCTGGTGGGCCGAGGACGCGCGGCAGATGGTGGAACTCGGCATACGGCAGGTGCGCATCGGAGAGTTCGCCTGGTCGCGCCTGGAGCCGCGGCGCGGCGCGTTCGATTGGGCGTGGTTGGATCAGGCCATCGAGGTGCTGCACCGGGCCGGCTTGGAGGTGGTGATGTGCACCCCGACCGCCACGCCACCCAAGTGGCTGGTGGACGAGGACCCTACGATGCTGGCGATCGGTCAGGATGGCCGCGCCAGAGCCTTCGGCTCCCGCCGCCATTACGACTTCTCAAGTGCGCGCTACCGTCTTGAAGCGCAGCGGATCACCGAGGCGGTGGGTCGGCGATATGGCCAGCACCCTGCTGTGGTGGCCTGGCAGATCGACAACGAGTACGGCTGCCACGAGACGGTCCTGAGCTACTCGCCCGAGGCGGTTGTCCAGTTCCGTCGTTGGCTCCACAGGCGTTACGGCGATGTTGATCGGCTCAACGCCGCCTGGGGCAATGTGTTCTGGAGCCAGGAGTACACCGCCTTCGACGAGATCGATGCACCGGTGGCCACGGTGACCGAAGCGAATCCGGCCCATCGGCTGGACTACCGGCGGTTTGCGTCTGATGAAGTCGTCGCCTTCAACCGGCTGCAGTGCGACATCCTGCGGCGCTGCTCCCCCGGACGGGCGCTCGTCCACAACTTCATGCAGCTCTATACCGGCTTTGACCACCACGCCGTGGCGGCTGATCTGGACGTGGCCAGTTGGGACAGCTACCCGATTGGGGCCTTGGAGATGTTCTGGTTCAGCACCGAGCAAAAGGGCCGCTGGCTGCACACCGGGCATCCCGATTTCACGGCGTTCCACCACGACCTCTACCGTGGCATGTCGCGGCAACCCTTCTGGGTGATGGAGCAGCAGCCGGGTCCCGTGAACTGGGCGCACTGGAACCCGGCTCCGGCACCGGGCATGGTGCGGCTTTGGACCTGGGAGGCCTTCGCGCACGGCGCGGATGTCGTGAGCTACTTCCGCTGGCGGCAAGCCCCCTTTGCGCAGGAGCAGATGCACAGCGGCCTGCAGACGCCCGATCGCCGTTGGGATCAGGGCGGCGTCGAAGCCCGTGAGGTCGCCCGCGAACTGGCGTGGGTTCCGAATGAGCCCACCCGGCCGGCGCGCGTGGCCTTGGTCTTCGACTACGTGGGGTTGTGGCTGATCGAGACCCAGCCCCAGGGGCTGGACTACCGAGGCCTGGAGTTGGTGTACGAGGCCTACTGCAGCCTTCGCTCGCTGGGCCTGGATGTCGACATCGTGCCGCCCGGCGCGCCGCTGGAGGGCTACGGTCTCGTGGTCTTGCCGGTGGCGCCCTTGATTGACCCGGCGCTGCTTGGAGAATTGGTCCAGACCCCGGCACAGCTGGTGCTGTACCCCCGCTCGGGCAGCAAGGTCGAAGCGGTGTCCATTCCCGCCGGATTGCCGCCGGGTCCTCTGCGCACCCTGATCGACCTGCGCATCCCGCGGGTCGAATCGCTTCGGCCTGGGGTCTCGGATGCCGTGATCTGGGGTGAGGAACGCTACAGCGGCTCACGCTGGCGTGAAACGCTGGAGGTGGGGCCTGATGTTGAGGTGTTGGCCTGCTATGGCGATGGCCGTCCTGCCGTGGTGCATCAGGGCCGCACGCATTACCTGGCGGGTTGGTTCGCTCCCGATCTTCAGGCACGGGTACTGGCGCGAGCCGCACAGGCGGCCGGGCTGCCGACAACGGTGCTCCCTGAGGGCCTGCGCCTGCGAAATCGTGGGAACCTGCAGTTCATCTTCAACTACAACGCACACGAAGTCACTTGGAACCCGACGAACGCCGAGTGGTTGATGGGCGGGCCCTCCATTGCAGCGCATGGTGTGGCGGTGGCGCGCCGGGGTGAATCATGATGGCGGCTTTCGATCCCACGATGCATCCGCATCGCCGCTACAACCCCTTGAGCGATCGATGGGTCTTGATCTCCCCGCATCGCAACCAGCGCCCCTGGCAAGGCCAGCAGGATCCACCCGCACCTCCCCCGTCGGTTCGACACGACCCCGACTGCTACCTGTGCCCGGGGAATCAGCGCGCCAGCGGTGTGCGCAACCCGGCGTACCGAGGACCTTATGTCTTCGACAACGATTTTCCCGCCTTGCAGCCGGATGCCCATGCGCCGGTTCATGACGGCGACCCGCTGATGCGCGCTTCCTCCGCCTCAGGGGTGAGTCGCGTGCTGTGCTTCTCGCACGACCATGGCTTGTCCCTGCCGGAGTTGGCGCCCGCGGATCGGCAGGCCGTGATCGACCTGTGGTGCGAGCAGACGGCCGAGTTGGGGCGGCGCTGGCCTTGGGTTCAGGTGTTCGAGAACAAGGGCGCGATGATGGGTTGCTCCAATCCCCATCCCCACGGACAGATCTGGGCCACCAACGTGGTGCCCGATGAGCCCGCTGCCGAGGATCGGGCGCAGCGGGATTGGTTCGCTCGCGAGGGCAAGCCCCTGCTGCTGGCCTACGCCGAGCGCGAGGCCGGCCTGCAGGAACGGGTGGTGTGCCAGAACGAACAATGGCTGGCGGTCGTGCCTTGGTGGGCGGCCTGGCCCTTCGAAACCCTGGTCCTGCCCCGGATGGCGGTGGCCCGGCTGAGCGAGCTCGATCGGGGCGCTCGAGAATCGCTGAGCGCGATCGTGGGCGAGCTGACCGCCCGTTACGACAACCTCTTCAACTGCACGTTTCCCTACTCGATGGGTTGGCACGGAGCCCCCTTCGATGCGCGCGAGGCGCGCCCGTGGCAAGTTCATGCCCACTTCTATCCACCTTTGCTGCGCTCGGCACAGATCCGCAAGTTCATGGTGGGCTATGAGATGTTGGCTGAAGTCCAGCGTGACCTCACGCCGGAGCAGGCGGCCGC
>JBEAWD010000152.1:0-6816 GCA_041160585.1 Pseudomonadota bacterium
CCGGTACGTCGGCCGGTAGCCTGGTGGCTGCCCTCTATGCGTCGGGTCTGAGCGGGACCGAGCTGGCCAAGGTGGCCCTTCGCATGGACGAATCGGCCATCACCGATTGGTCGTTTCCGGGGCGTGGCGTGATCCGCGGTGAGGCCTTGGCCCGTTACGTGCGGCAACAGACGCAGGGTAAGCTGATCGAGCAGTTGCCCATGCCCTTGGGTATCGTGGCCACTGACCTGGATTCAGGCCAGGGCGTGCTGTTCCGACGCGGTGATCTGGGCCAGGCAGTGCGTGCCTCCAGCGCCGTGCCGGCGGTATTTCAGCCCGTGCGCATCGCCAATCGCGAGTATGTGGACGGTGGCTTGGTGTCGCCCGTGCCGGTGCGCTATGCGCGTGAGATGGGCGCCGAGATGGTGGTGGCGGTGGACATTTCCACCCAGCCTGAGGGACAGCCGACCGGTGACCCCTTCAGCCTGCTGCTGCAGACGTTCTCGATCATGGGCAAGAGCATCAACCAGTTCGAGCTGCGCGAGGCCGATGTGGTGGTGCGGCCGGCCCTGGTGGGCGTCAGCAGCGCGGATTTCACCGCCCGACAACGGGCGATTCAGGCCGGGCGCCAGGCGGCCTTGTCGCAGGTGGGTGCGATCCGCGAACGGGTCAAGGCCTTGGCGCAGCCGCTCTGAGGCCTCAGGCGCTGCGGCGGCTGGACTTGGAGGCGGCTTTGCCTGCTGGCTTGGCGGCCATCGTGGCGGCCCCCATGGCGCTTGATGCCATGGCCTGCAGGTTGGCCTCGGTCATGTCGGCGGCCTGCTTGGCTGCCTTGTGCACGCTCTCAAAGGCGTTGTTGGCCGCGGTGACAGCCGACTTGACCAATGCCACGGCGGTCTCGCTGCCGGCCGGCGCGCCCTTGGCCGCGGTGTCGATCATGGCGTGCAGGTTCTTCTGCGCCGCCGCCATCTGTGCCTCGGCCACCTTGATCCACTCGGCGTTGGTGGCCTGCGCGATCTCATAGAGGCTGCGGTTGTAGGCGGCTGCCTTTTCGGCGGCGGGCTGCAGGAGTTGAGCCTGTAAGGCCAACAGTTCCTGTGCGTCCTTCACCGTCAGGGCCGCCTTGGCCGTGTCGGTGGAGTCGGTCATGGCCGCGCGTGCCAGCTGCATGTTCAGTTCCACGAGCTTCTCAACACCTTCGAAGGCCTTGTGGGTCAGGCCCAACAGGGTTTCCATGTTGGCCTTTTGAGCAGCCATCATTTGTTCGGGGGTCAGCATCGTTTACTCCTCATTCCAAAATTGCTGCAACGCAGCATGCGTACAGTTTATGGCATCTCGTGGGCTTTAGCAACCATTATGCTGCATCGCAGCAATTGCAGATGACCGATGCCCTGTGCGGGGGAAGCCCCTCGGGTGCCGAGGCGGGGCTGGCTTGGCAGACTGGCGCCCTGTGAAAGCCTTCTACAGCGACCACTTCGTGCTGCCCCTGCCGGCCGGCCACCGCTTCCCCATGCAGAAGTACCGCCTGTTGCGAGACCGCGTGCAGGGTCGCCTGCCAGGCATCGAACTGCAGGAGGCCCCAGCGGCGCTGGACGGCGAGCTGGCCCTGGCCCATGACCCGGTCTACGTCACGGCCGTGTCCGAAGGCCTGCTGTCGGCTGCCCAGCAGCGAGAAATCGGCTTTCCCTGGAGCCCGGCCATGGCCGAGCGCGCGCGGCGTTCGGTGGGGGCCACCATTGCCGCTGCACGGGTGGCCCTGCGCGAGGGCGTCAGCGCCCAACTGGCCGGGGGAACCCACCATGCCTATGCGGCCAAGGGCAGCGGTTTCTGCGTGTTCAATGATGTGGCTGTGGCCGCGCGGCTCATGCAGGCGGAATGGCACCGCCGCGGCCATGGCGCCTTGCTGCGCGTGTTGGTGATCGACCTGGATGTGCACCAGGGCAATGGCACGGCCTCGATCTTTGCCCATGACGACACCGTCTACACCCTCAGTCTGCACGGCGCACGCAACTTTCCCTTCCGAAAGGAACCCAGTGACCTGGATGTGGAACTGCCGGATGGATGCAGCGACACGGAATACCTGGCTGCCTTGGACACGGCGCTGCAGCGCGTTTGGGCAGCCCACGACGGTGCGATGCCGGGCCTGGCGTTCTTCGTGGCCGGTGCCGATCCCCACGAAGGCGACCGCCTGGGCCGCCTCAAGCTGACGATGCAGGGCCTTGCCGAACGTGACCGCCGCGTGCTTCAGGCCTGTCGTGAGCGCGGTATTCCAGTGGCCGTGAGCATGGCCGGGGGCTACGGGCATGAGGTGGAACGCACCGTGGACGTGCACGAACAGACCCTGTGCGCGTGCCTGAGGCAGTGGCAGGCCTGGAATGCCCCGCGTGATCAAGTGATGGAACAATGGCCGGCATGAACGCCCCGCGCCCGGCCGCCGAGCCCCGCAGCGCCTACCCGCATTTCTGCCGCATCAGCACGCGATGGGGCGACAACGACGTGTATGGCCATGTCAACAACGTCGTGTATTACAGCTGGTTCGACACCGCCGTGAACGGCTACCTGATTGAGTCGCAGGCCCTCGATATCCACGCCGGCGCGGTCATCGGGCTGGTCGTGGAAACGCAGTGCCACTACTTTGCGCCCCTGGCCTTCCCGCAGACGGTTGAGGCCGGCATCCGCGTGGCCCATCGTGGGCGCAGCAGCGTGCGCTATGAGGTCGGGCTGTTCGGCGCCGGCCAGGAACTGTGTGCCGCGCGGGGCCATTTCGTCCATGTGTACGTGGACCGGCAGACCCGCCGCCCCGCCGGCGAGTTGCCCGCAGCGCTGCAGGCGGCCTTGCACCGGATCACCGTTTGATCGTTTGACTGGATACCGAACCCATGACCCCTTCCTTTGTCCCCGACCCCCAGCATTTGCCCGGCGTTACCCCCGCCACCACGCAGGCGGTTGAGGACGCCATCGTGTCGCGCCGATCGGTGCGCGCCTACCAGAACAGGCCCGTGCCGCGTGAACTGATCGAGCGTGTGTTGAACCTGGCCGCGCGCTCGCCTTCGGGCACCAACACCCAACCTTGGAAGGTCACCGTGCTGACCGGTGCGAGCCAGCAGGCCCTGAGCGACAAGATCCTGGCCGCCTACAACAACCCTGAAGAGCGTGCTCAGCACACCGAGGCCTACGACTACTATCCGGCGCAATGGGTGTCGCCTTACATCGACCGCCGACGCAAGATCGGTTGGGATATGTATGGGCTCTTGGGCCTGACCAAGGACAACAAGGCCGGCATGCACGAACAGCATGCGCAGAACTTCCGCTTCTTCGGTGCGCCGGTGGGCCTGATGTTCACCATCGACCGTGTGATGGGCAAGGGCAGTTGGGTCGACTACGGCATGTTCCTGCAAACCCTGATGCTGGCTGCGCGAGCGCACGGGCTGGATACCTGCCCGCAGGCGGCCTTCAACCAGTACCACCGCATCATCCTGCCGCATATCGGCGCCGGGCCCGAAGAGGACTTGGTCTGCGGCATGTCCCTGGGCTACGCGGACAACACGCCACCGGTGGCGCAGCTCAAGACCGAACGTGACCCCGCGTCGGCCTTTGCCCGTTATTTGGATTGAGGGAGTTTCTGGCGATGAACACTGGACGTGCGAAGCAGATGAAAAACGCACTGGCGCGTTTTGGCGGACTGGTGGTGGCCTGCGCCATCGCAGCGCCTGCCCAGGCCGCCGACATCGACGGCTCGCAGTTGTCGGTCTGGTGGGGCGTTCCCTTCGCTGGGATGCTCCTGTCGATCGCCATCTTGCCCCTGGCGATCCCGCAGATTTGGCACCACCACTTCGGCAAGATTGCCGCGGGGTGGGCACTGGCCTTTCTGCTGCCCTTTGCGGCCGTGTTTGGATTCGGTGCGGCCTCTGGCGCGGTGGTGCATGCCCTGCTGGCCGAGTACATCCCCTTCATCGCCTTGCTCACGGCCCTGTTCACCGCCGCTGGTGGTATCTATGTCAAGGGCAACCTGAACGGTAGCCCACTGACCAATGTGAAGATCATGGGCGTGGGCGCGGTGCTGGCCAGCCTGATGGGCACCACGGGTGCCTCGATGCTGTTGATCAGACCGCTGATCCGCGCCAACGACAACCGCAAGCATGTGGCGCATGTGGTGGTCTTCTTCATCTTCATCGTCAGCAATGCGGGCGGCTCGCTCACACCGCTGGGCGACCCGCCCTTGTTCCTGGGCTTTCTGAAGGGAGTGGACTTCTTCTGGACGGCCACCACCATCTTCCCGGAGACGCTGTTCCTGGTCGGCGCGCTGTTGGCGATCTTCTACGTGATCGACAGTTGGTACTACCGCCAGGAAGGCGTGCTGCCGATGGATCCCACCCCAGACGATGAACGGTTCGGGCCTGGAGGGCATCGTGAACTTTCTGCCGCTGCTGGCGGTGGTGGGCCTGGTGCTGATGAGCGGCACCTGGAAGCCCGGCATCAGCTTCAATGTGATGGGCACCGAGGTGGAGTTGCAGCAGGCCGTGCGCGATGTGCTGCTGGTGACCGTGGTGTTCCTGTCGCTGAAGATCACACCGTCGGGCGTGCGCGAGAAGAACCAATTCTCCTGGGCGCCCATGCAGGAGGTGGCCAAGCTGTTCATCGGCATCTTCCTGACCATGATCCCGGTGCTGGCCATGCTGCGCGCCGGAGAGGCCGGGGCCTTCGCGGCCGTGGCGCGTGCGGTGACCGGGCCTGACGGCCAGCCACTGCCCTGGGCCTACTTCTGGTTCAGTGGAGCGCTCAGCTCATTCCTGGACAACGCGCCGACCTACCTGGTCTTCTTCAATTTGGCCGGTGGCGACCCGGTGGTGCTGATGACCACCTTGAGTGCCACGCTGGCAGCCATTTCCGCGGGCTCGGTGTTCATGGGGGCGAACACCTACATTGGTAATGCGCCCAACTTCATGGTCAAGGCCATCGCCGAAGACCGCGGTATCCGCATGCCCAGTTTCTTCGGCTACATGCTGTGGAGTGGGGCGGTGCTGATCCCGCTGTTCGTCGTGATGACCTTCATTTGGTTTCGCTGAAGCGGTCGGCCCACCGGCACTCCTTGCCTTGAATGGATGACACACACGACATGAACAAGCCCAAACTGCTGGTGGCCCGTCGGATCTTCGACGAGACCTTGTTGGCGCTGCGCGCACACTTTGAGGTGGAGGACAACCCCGCCGACACGGTCTTCTCGCCTGAGGAATTGGCTCGACGTCTGCAGGGAAAGGACGCCGCCTTCATCACCGGCAGCGAGCGCATCGATGCCAAGCTGCTGGCCGCATGCCCGCAGTTGAAGATGGTGGCCACCATGTTCGTGGGCTACAACAACATTGATGTGCCGGCCTGCACCCAGGCCGGCGTACTGGCCAGCTACTCCCCCGAGGTGCTCACCGAAACGACGGCCGACATGGGCTTCATGCTGATGATGGCGGCGGCCAGGCGCCTTTCGGAGAGCGAACACTTCCTGCGCAGTGGGCAATGGGACCGCTGGACCATCGATCTGTTGGCGGGTTTTGACGTGCACGGAAGCACCATGGGCATCCTGGGCATGGGGCGCATCGGCCAGGCCATCGCGCGGCGCGGTGTGCACGGCTTCGGCATGAAGGTGGTCTATCACAACCGCTCGCGCCTGGATGCTGCCACCGAGGCGGCGCTCGGTGGGGCGCGATGGGTGGGCAAGGAAGAGCTGCTGCGCAGCTGCGACCACTTGGTCATCGTGGTGCCCTATTCGGCGCAGACCCACCATGCCATCGGCGCTCACGAGCTTTCCATGATGAAGCCCACGGCCACGCTCACGAACATCGCGCGCGGCGGGGTGGTCGACGATGCCGCCTTGGCCGTGGCGCTGAAGAGCCGCGTGATCGCCGCAGCGGGGCTGGACGTGTACGAGGGCGAGCCCCAGGTGCACCCAGGATTGCTGGAGGTGCCCAATGTGGTGCTGGCCCCGCACATCGGCAGCGCCACGCTCGCCACGCGGCGCGCCATGGCCGATTTGGCCGCGGCCAATCTGATCGAGGCCTTCAGCGGCCGCACACCGCCCACCCCGATCAACGCGGAAGTGCTGCCCAAGTGGCTCAGCCGGTGAGCCACCGACCGGCGACGCTGTCTGCATGAACGACACGCCTTTTCTCTTGCTGATCGGCCTACTGGCTGCGCTGGTGGGCATCTGCCTGGTCTTGGTGGTTCAGATGTCTGGCCTCGTCAAGCGACTGGCCCAGGCCGACGCGCCTGCCTCGGCCGATCAACTGGTCGCCAGGCTTCAGCCACTGCAGGAGAACCTGGAGCGACAGCTGCGCGACGAACTGCAGCGCAATGCCCAGGGCCAGCGCGCCGATATGGCTCAAGCGCAGCAGACGATGCTTCAGCAGGGCAGCGAGGTCGCCCGTATCCAGAACGAGCAGATCGACGGCTTTCGCCTGCAGCTGGGTGCGGTGCAGCAGGCACTGAGCAGTGGGTTGCAGCAACAGTCGGCCCATCAGGGCGAGGCCCTGGCGCGCCTGTCCGACTCTCTGGCGCAGCAGTTGCGCGCCCTGGCGGCCAACAACGATGCCCGCCTACTGGAGATGCGAACCCAGATGGAGACTCGCCTGGCCGCCCTGCAGGAGGGCAACGAGAAGAAGCTCGAGCAGATGCGCCAGACGGTGGATGAAAAGCTGCACGCCACGCTGGAGCAACGCCTGGGGGAAAGCTTCAAGCAGGTGGCCGACCGCCTGGAGCAGGTGCACCGAGGTTTGGGCGATATGCAGGTGCTGGCCCGCGACGTGGGCTCGCTCAACAAGGTGCTCACCAACGTGAAGACGCGTGGCA
>JBEAWD010000177.1:0-8893 GCA_041160585.1 Pseudomonadota bacterium
GGTGGTGAAGGCTGGGTCACCGGGATGATGGGTCATCAGAGCCAGCACGGCCAGCACCCACAGCACGCCGGTCAAGAACAGCCACCAGGCGCGTGGCGCGCTGGTCGCCGGCGCATCGGGCGCCACGGACTTCGCTGGGCCCCGCGCGGTAGCGGGGCGGTCGGTTTCGCTGCTGCGGCCCCGGCGGTCGCGGTCTTTGGCAGCGGACATGGGCATGGTCATGCCCGCATTGTCGCGCCACCGGCGCGCTCCTGTCGGAGGATCAAAGAGCCATCGGCTTGCGTCTGGATCACGCCCTGGGCCTCCAGGTGCTTCATCACCCGGCTGACCATCTCGCGCGACGCGCCGACGGCCTTGGCCATGTCCTGGCGGTGCACCCGGCTGCGGATCACACACCGGCCATCGATCACCTCGGAGGCCTCCAACAAGGCACGCGCCACGCGGCCGTGCACATCGAGCAGCGCCAAGGACTCGATCTGGCGGTCCGCGGCGCGCAGACGCTTGACCAGACCGTGCATGACCGAGTACGCCAAGGCCGCACTGTCGTGCACACAGCGCGAAAACTCTGGCTGGCCCAGCACCAGCATGTCGGTCTGGACCTCTGCGCGAACGGTGGCCGAATGCGGCTCGTGGTCGATCAGGCTCATCTCGCCCAGAAAGTCGCCAGCCTCCAGGACTGCCAGGAACACCTCTCGCCCCTTGTCGTCGCCCACCACGACCCTGGCACGGCCATTGAGCAGGATGAACAGGGCGTTGCCCTTCTGGCCCTGCTCAACGACAGCCTCACCCCGCCGAAAACGCCGCTTGGCCACGGCATCGGCAATCCGACGGGCCTGCTCGTCGGTCAGCAGCGAAAAGAGTGGTATGCGGCGAATGAGGTCCAGGTTCGAGACCATCGACATGGCAGGCCCTTTCTGTCAACCACCTGTTGAGGAATCAGGTGTGTAGTTTGTCTCAAGGGCACCCAGCGAATGAGGCCTTGCGGGCGCCGAAAGCGGTGGATCGAGTCGGATACACCCATCGTGAGAAAATCGCCCCATGACTGCTTCGAACACCCATGCCCAGGTCCTGATCCTGGGGTCCGGCCCCGCCGGCTACACCGCAGCCATCTACGCTGCCCGCGCCAACCTCAAGCCCATGCTGGTAACCGGGCTGGCCCAAGGCGGCCAACTGATGACCACCACCGAAGTCGACAACTGGCCGGCCGACGTGATGGGCGTGCAGGGCCCTGACTTGATGCAGCGTTTCCAGCAGCACGCCGAGCGCTTCAATACCCAGATCGTGTTCGACCACATCCACACGGTGGATCTGTCCAGGCGGCCGTTTTCCCTCAAGGGCGACAGCGGCACCTACACCTGTGACGCGCTGGTCATCGCCACCGGCGCCAGCGCCAAGTACCTGGGCCTGCCCAGCGAAACCGCCTTCATGGGCAAGGGTGTCAGCGGCTGCGCCACCTGCGACGGTTTCTTCTACCGTGGCCAGGAGGTATGTGTCGTGGGCGGCGGCAACACGGCCGTCGAAGAGGCGCTGTACCTGTCCAACATCGCCAGCAAGGTGCACCTGATCCATCGCCGTGACAAGTTCCGCGCCGAAGCCATCATGGTGGACAAGCTTCACCAAAAGGTGGCCGAGGGCAAGATGGTCCTGCACCTTTGGAATACGCTGGACGAAGTGCTGGGGGACGCCAGCGGAGTGACCGGGGTACGCATCAAGAGCACCCAGGACGGTTCCACCCAGGACCTGAAGCTGCAGGGCTGCTTCATCGCCATAGGCCACCAGCCCAACACCGACATCTTCAAGGGCCAACTGGAGATGAAGGACGGCTATATCGTCACCCGGTCCGGCCTGGTCGGCATGGCCACCATGACCAGTGTGCCCGGGGTGTTTGCCGCCGGCGACGTGCAGGACCATGTGTACCGACAGGCCATCACCAGCGCCGGCACGGGCTGCATGGCCGCGCTGGACGCACAACGCTTCCTGGAACAAGAAGGCTGAAACCGGCTATACTCGTGGGCTTTGCTGCCGTCAGCACCCGCTGCGGCATTGGGTTACCGCCACCCAGCTTGCACAAATTGGCGAGGTGAGGCTCCACGTCAGTGGGGCTGTTGTTCCGGAAAAATCGTCCGGTTGGAGTGTCCTCATGGCACGTGTATGCCAAGTCACGGGCAAGAAGCCCATGGTGGGAAACAACGTTTCCCACGCCAACAACAAGACCAAGCGTCGTTTTCTGCCGAACCTGCAGTACCGCCGGTTCTGGGTTGAGAGCGAAAACCGCTGGGTACGCCTGCGCGTGTCCAACGCGGCCCTGCGCCTGATCGACAAGAAGGGCATCGATGTGGTGCTGGCCGACCTGCGCGAGCGCGGTCAGATCTAAGCCCACCCCACTGGCTCACACGGAAGGAACGTCATCATGGCAACCAAAGGCGGCCGCGAAAAGATCAAGCTGGAGTCCACTGCGGGCACCGGCCATTTCTACACCACGAACAAGAACAAGAAGACGACGCCCAACAAGCTCGAATTCATGAAGTTCGACCCCAAGGCACGCAAGCACGTGCTGTACAAGGAAACCAAGCTGAAGTGATTCGGCGCGGTCGGGGCCAAGGCGTCGACCGGGTTTGGCCAAAAGAAATGCCCGCTCAATGAGCGGGCATTTTTCATGGGCCTGCGGCTACGACGGCTCGTCAGATGCGCGCAGCCTTCACCCGCAGCGACATCTCGTGCAAGGCGGCGATGCCGCTTTCCTCGGCACGCTGGCACCAAGCCTGAAGGTCGGCCACCAGCTGTTCGCGCGACACGTTGGTTCGCGTCCACAGTTGGCGCAATTCCTCGCGCATGGCCACCAAGGTGGTCAGCACCGGGCTGGACGCCATGGCCACGGCCATCTGTGGCTTCACGCCCACGGGTACCTTTTCGTCGTCACGCGGCAGCCAACGGTGGGCAATGAGCATCTGCTTCCAGCTTTCGCTGCCCTTTCGACCCTGCTCGCGCAGGCGATCGAGTTCGGTGCCACAGGCGCGCTTGAGCGCTGCCGCGTAATCGGCCATCACCTCGTAGCGGTGATGGATCAGGGCCTCGAGGGTCTTGCCGTCGGCCTGCGGGCGCACCTCTCCGAGCTTGAGCACCGGCGCGGTCTTGCGCACCGTGGCCTGGCCCACGGCCTGCAGGATGCGGATGTAGAGCCAGCCGATGTCGAACTCATGGGGCTTGACCGAGAGCTTGGCCGAGGTGGGGTAGGTGTGGTGGTTGTTGTGCAGTTCTTCCCCACCGATGATGATGCCAATGGGCGAAATGTTGGTGGAGGCGTCCACCGCCTCGAAGTTGCGGTAACCCCACCAGTGGCCGATGCCGTTGATGATGCCGGCTGCCGTGATGGGAATCCACAGCATCTGAACCGCCCACACCGCGCCGCCGATGGCGCCGAACAACAGCAGATTGACGATCAGCATGATCGCAACGCCCGTGGCGCTGAAACGGGTGTACACGTTGCGCTCGATCCAGTCATCAGGCGTGTTGTGCCCGAACTTGGAGAGGGTTTCCTGGTTCTTGGCCTCAGATCGGTAGAGCTCCGAGCCTTCGAGCAGCACCGTGCGGATACCGCGCGTCTGGGGGCTGTGGGGGTCTTCGTCGGTCTCGCACTTGGCGTGGTGCTTGCGGTGGATGGCCACCCACTCCTTGGTGACCATGCCCGTGGTGAGCCACAGCCAGAAGCGGAAGAAGTGGAACGGCAATGGGCCCAGGTCCAGCGCACGGTGCGCCTGAGAGCGGTGCAGGAAGATGGTGACCGAGGCGATCGTGATGTGCGTCACCACCAGCGTGTAGGCCACGACCTGCCAGGCGCTCGCGCCCGCCAGCCCGTCGGCCATCACGTTCACGAATCCCATCCAGAGCTGATAAATGTCCATGAGCGGTCCAAAAAGCGACGCTCCCATTCTATCCGGCAGGGGTGTGCTTGCCCACCTTGGCGTGGGTCAAACCGTCGCCTCAGGGGCGGCGGACGATCACTGCGGCAAAAAAACCGTCCGTTCCGTGTCGATGCGGCCACAGTCGCAGGTGGCCGCCTTCGCACAGGAACGCCGCTTCAGGCACCTTCAGTCGGGCAAGCTCCTGAGCCGCGTCCACCGCCTCGAAGTCGGGGTGTGCGGCCAAGAAGTCCTGCACGGTTGCCTCGTTTTCCTCAGGAAGCACGCTGCAGGTGGCATACACCAGGCGCCCACCGGGCTTGAGCAAACGCGATGCACTGGCCAGGATGGCCTGCTGCAGGGCGGCCAGTTCGGTCACCGATTCGGGCTTCTGTCGCCACTTCAGATCGGGGTTGCGGCGCAGGGTGCCCAGGCCCGAACAGGGGGCATCCACCAGCACGCGGTCGATCTTGCCGGCCAAGCGTTTGATCCGGTCGTCACGCTCGTGGGCGATCTGCACCGGGTGCACATTGGACAAGCCGCTGCGGGCCAGTCGGGGCTTGAGCGCGGCCAATCGGTGTCCCGAGGTGTCGAAGGCATACAGCCGGCCGGTGTTGCGCATGGCGGCGCCCAAGGCCAGGGTCTTGCCGCCGGCGCCGGCGCAGAAGTCCACCACCATCTCGCCCCGATGGGCGTCGGTCAGCAGGGCCAGCAGCTGGCTGCCTTCGTCCTGCACCTCGACATCCCCGCGGTTGAACACGTCCAAGCGGTTGAGCGCGGGTTTGCCCTGCAGACGGATGCCCAATGGGGAGTGTGGGGTGGACACACAGGGGAAGCCCTGGGCTTCAAACTCGGCCAGCACCGCCTCGCGCTTGGCCTTGAAGGTGTTCACGCGCAGGTCCAGCGGTGCGGGTTCCTCCATGGCCTGCAGGAAGGGCCATAGCCCTTGTCCGAGCACCGACTGCAGGCGCTCCAACAGCCAGGGCGGCATGTTGGCGCGCACGCGCTCGGGCAGGCTGGCCACATCGAGGGCGCGCACCTGTTGCAGCCAGGCCCACTCGGCCTCGGTAACCGCGGCCTTCAGGTAGGCGTCGCTGCCCTGCCAGGCCAGCAGCACCAGGCGCCGCGCCAGCGGCCCTTGGCCCGATTGCGCCAGGTGCTGCAGCACCAAGCGTTGGCGCAGCACGCGAAAGGTGGTTTCGGCCAAGATCGCACGGTCCTTGGCACCCAGGGCCTTGTGTTCACGGAAAAAGGCCGAGACCTCGCGATCGGCCGGGTGCACCAGCAGCAGCACGCGCTGCAGCAGTTCGGTGGCCTGTTGAACCTGAAGCTTGGGATGCATGGGGGTGCCTGGTGGGTGAGCGGGTCAGCGGATCAGCGGGTCAAGGGGCCGGGCGCCATCACCGGTTCGGGGTTGATGGCCGTGTGAAAGAACAGCAATTGGGGCAGGCCGCGTCGATGGTGCACCAGGCCACCCTGCAGATCCAGTTCACCTTTCACATGCCAGCCCACGGCCAAAGGCAGCAAGCGGTGCTCGGCCTGCAGCACGCGTTCGGCCAAGCTCGATTCGTCGTCATCGGCTTGTACCGGCACGACCGCCTGGGCAATCACAGGTCCATGGTCGAGTGTGGGCGTCACATAGTGCACCGTTGCGCCCGCCAACTTGACCCCAGCCTCCAGGGCGCGGCGGTGGGTGTGCAAGCCCGTGAAGGCCGGCAGCAGCGAGGGGTGTATGTTGATGAGTCGGCCCTCGTAGTGACGTACGAATTCCGTGCCCAACACCCGCATGAAACCCGCCAGTACCACCAGGTCTGGCCGATAGGACTGGCAGGCTGCCAGCAGCGCGGCGTCGAAGGCCTGCCGAGACGCAAAGGCCTGATGGTCCACCGCTTGGGCTGGCACCCCCTGCGCATGCGCCCAAGCCAAACCGGCCGCATGGGGGCGGTTGCTGATCACGCCCACCACCTGGGCCGGCCAGTCCTGTTCGCGCGCGGCCTCCACCAACGCGGCCAGGTTGCTGCCGCGGCCGGAAAGCAGGATCAGGATGCGCGTGCTCATGTGGGGGCCAAGGGGCGGCAGTGTAACGGCCAGGGCTTGGGGGCCACTCCTACAATCTTCGGATGAATCAACGCGTTCTGACCGGTGTCACCACGACCGGCACCCCGCACCTGGGCAACTACGTCGGCGCCATCCGACCGGCCGTGGCCGCCAGCCGCGAGAGCGGCGTGGAAAGCTTTCTGTTCATGGCCGACTTTCACGCGCTCATCAAGTGCGACGACCCGGCCCGGGTGGCCCGCTCGCGCTTGGAGATCGCTGCCACCTGGCTGGCCTGTGGCCTGGACCCCAAGCGGGTCACCTTCTACCGGCAAAGCGATATCCCCGAGATACCCGAACTCAACTGGCTGTTGACCTGCGTGACGGGCAAGGGCTTGATGAACCGCGCACATGCCTACAAAGCAGCGACCGACGCCAACCGCGCGGCCGGTGTCGACGAGGACGATGGCGTGACCATGGGCCTGTTCTGCTACCCGGTGCTGATGGCCGCCGACATCCTGATGTTCAACGCCCATCGCGTACCCGTAGGCCGCGATCAGGTTCAGCACATCGAAATGGCGCGCGACATCGCCAGCCGCTTCAACCACCTGTATGGGCAGGGGCGTGACTTGTTCGTGCTGCCGCAGGCGCAGGTCGACGAAGCCGTGGCCCTGCTGCCGGGGCTGGATGGCCGCAAGATGAGCAAGAGCTACGACAACACGCTGCCCCTGTTCCAAGGGGGCGCGCGTGCCCTGCGCGACACGGTGGCGCGCATCGTCACCGATTCACGCGCGCCTGGCGAGCCCAAGGAAATCGAAGGCTGTGCCCTGGTGGCCATCCACGATGCATTGGCCACTGCGCAAGAACAGCAGGGCTTTCACGCCGATCTGCGCGCGGGACTGGCCTGGGGCGAGGCCAAGGCGCGCACCACCGCGCGACTGGAAGCCCACATCGCACCCATGCGTGAGCACTATGAAGCCCTGATGGCGCGACCCGATGACATCGAGGACATCCTGCTCGACGGCGCGCGCAAGGCCCGTGCGGTGGCGGCTCCCTTCCTGCAGGAACTGAGGGCCGCCGTGGGCCTGGGGCGTCAAGTGGGGCCAGGGTCGGGCGCGGTGATGCCGCGCGTGGCCGACTCGGGTGCCGACACCGGCAAGTTGCCCCTGTTCAAGCAATACCGTGAGACCGATGGCCGCTTCTATTTCAAGCTGACCGAACATGACGGCACCGTGTTGCTGCAAAGCCAGGCGTTCGAAGGCGGCCGTGACGCCGGTCAATGGGTCAAGCGTATTCGAGGACAGGGGCTGGCCGCCGCGCAGGCGGCCCCGGTGGCGCTGGGCGATGGCGCGACGTGGTCGGGCGTCGAGCAGGCCTTGGGCCGTCTGATGGCCCACGACGCCATCGAAGCCCAGCGATCTCCGAAGCCCGCAGCGCGCTGATCCTGCACGCCCATGGCCGGCATCCACATCACCGACATCGAGTCGGCCATCAACTGGTGGCGCGGCCGCTCGCCCTCGCCCGATGGGATCAGTGCCTGCGCCGAAGTGCGTGCATTGGCCGAGATCTACGCACTCTTGGTCTATCACCGCGAGGTCGAATGCGACGAGGCCAGCATGCCCGCCAAGGCCAAGTCGGCTTGGCTTCAGTGGTACGCCAGTACGCCAGACGCGCCCTGCATCGCCATCTGCTCCACCAGCCAGGGTGACGATGTGTGCAAAGGCTGTGGCCGCACATTCGACGAGGTGCAGAACTGGACCGTGATGACGCCCGGCGAGAAGCGCGGCACCTGGCGGCGCATCACCCTGGAGGGCACGGCCTGGCGCTTCAACCGCTATGCCGAGCGGGCCGTGGGGCCACTCGAGCCCGAAGCGTGAACGCGCGCTGGCACGACTTCGGCCACGACTCCCAGCGCATTCTGAAGCTGGCCTGGCCCGTGTTGGTCGGGCAGTTGGCGGTGCTGGCCTTCGGCACCATTGACACGGTGCTGCTGGCACGGCTGGGTTCACAAGACTTGGCCGCCTTGGCCGTGGGCTCAGCCGCCTACATCACCGTCTTCGTTGGCCTGATGGGGGTGCTCCTGGCGATTGGGCCGATCGTGGGCCAGCTCTATGGCGCGCGTCGATACGAAGAAGCTGGACGCCAATTCCACCAAGGGGTGTGGCTGGCTCTCGTGCTGTCGGCACTGGGGATGTTGGTGCTGGCCTTCCCGCAGCCCTTCCTGGCCTTGTCCAAGGTCGAAGGCGAAGTCGCGCAGGGAATTCGCGACTACATGGCCACCCTGGCCTTTGCCCTGCCGGCGGCGCTGCTGTTCACCGTCTACCGCGGCTTCAACACGGCCATTTCACGGCCCAAGGCGGTGATGAACCTGCAGTTGGGCGGTCTGGCGCTGAAGCTGCCGCTGTCCATGGCCCTGGCCTGGGGTTGGCCGGCGGTGGGCTTGCCCTCGATGGGCGTGGTGGGCTGCGGCGTGGCCACCGTCATCGTGATGTGGCTGCAATGCCTGGCCGCGGCGTGGATCCTGATGCGGGACCCTCACTACGCGCCCTACGCGCTGCGGGGCCGCGGCCTGGATGCGCCGAACGGGGCCATGCTGCGTGCCCAGCTGCGCCTTGGCGTGCCAATGGGCGCGGGCATCCTGATCGAAGTCACTGGCTTCACCTTCATGGCCATCTTCATCGCGCGGCTGGGGCCGTTGCCGGTGGCCGGGCATCAGATTGCCGCCAACTTGGTGGCCATGCTGTTCATGGTGCCCTTGGCCCTGTCGAACGCCACCAGCACGCTGGTGGCCCAACGCCTGGGCGCATTGGCCCCGCAGGAGGCCAGCCGACTGGCCTGGCATGGGGTGGGGCTGGGTGCCATGCTCGCGCTGTTGATGGGAGGTGCCCTGTACACGGGACGCGGCTGGGTGGCGGGCCTGTACACGAGCGACGCGGCAGTGGCCGCTGCCGCCTTGGTGC
>JBEAWD010000182.1:0-3242 GCA_041160585.1 Pseudomonadota bacterium
CACCGGTGCGGCCCCACCCGCTTGGGGTTCGCCCAACAACAGGTCGACCAAACGACCATCGGCGCCTGCGTGGCTGTGCACGATTTCCACCCTCGGCCAGCGGGCCACGTCCTGTGGCATCTGCACGGGTTCGGAGCAGACAAGGGCCTCTTCCAAGTCAGGCGTGGCGCCCCCTTGCGCACCCAGCGGCGTTGAGCCTGGAGCCCAGACCCAGGTGTCGTTCAGCCACTGGGCCTGAGCCGCACCATCGCCTGCGCAGAAGGCCTGCAGTGCAAAGGGATGCACCTTGCGAACCCGCACGGCCGGCCACGCCTGCCCCCCGAAGGCCATCCACACACCGAAAGCCGCGGCATCTGCGGCCAACAGCAGGGCTCGCTTGAGGTTGTCGGGACCATCGGCCATGGCCGAGGTGGCCGGTCGCATCGCGGCCGTCAGCACCACGGGCTTGCGCCCGCGCAGCACGCCGTGCAGAAACACGGCCGTCTCCTCCAGCGTGTCGGTGCCGTGCGTGACCACTTGGCCGATCACCGACGGGTCGTCCATCCCCGCCTGCAGTTCGGCCGCCAGGGCTTGCCACACCGCGTAGCCCATGTTGCGGCTGTCCAGCTGGGCCACCTGTACGGCTTCCACCTGGGCCACCCGCTGGCCCAGCGTCGACAGCAGCGGCTCCAGCAGATCCTGGATGGCCACCTGGCCGGGCTTGTAGCGGTTGTCGGGTGATCCAGCCGGCGCGGTGCCGGCGATCGTGCCACCCGTGCCCAACACCCGAATTCGTGGCGCGCCACTGGCCTTTGCGCCCATCGTTTCCGGCATCTTCAATCTCCTCTGGATAAAAACACAGCAACTGTATAGAATGACAGTCCATCGCCCGCAAGGCACCTCATAGCGATTGCACCATGCTCGACCGCCCCAAACTCACCGACCGGCAGCAACAGATCCTGGACCTGGTCCAGACCGCGATCGAACGAACCGGTGCGCCACCGACCCGCGCCGAAATCGCCGCCGCGCTGGGCTTCAAGTCGGCGAACGCGGCCGAGGAGCATCTGCAGGCTCTGGCCCGCAAGGGGGTGATCGAACTCGTGGGGGGTACCTCGCGTGGCATCCGTCTTCGGGGCGAGGCGTTGCGCTCACTGCAGGAGTCTCGTGGGCGTCAATTCAGCCTGCCGCTGCCCAGCCTGGCACAGCTGGCCCTGCCCCTGGTGGGCCGCGTGGCTGCCGGCAGCCCCATCCTGGCGCAAGAGCACATCGACCAAACCTACACGGTGGAAGCCACCCTATTCCCCCGCAAGCCCGACTACCTGCTGCGCGTGCGCGGCATGAGCATGCGCGATGCCGGCATCCTCGATGGTGACCTGCTGGCGGTGCAGCGCGCCTCGGAGGCCAAGAACGGACAGATCGTGGTGGCGCGGCTGGGCGATGAGGTCACCGTCAAGCGCCTGCGGCGCACCAAGTCTGCAATCGAGCTGCTGCCCGAGAACCCTGATTTCGAGGTCATTTCCGTGCCGCTCAACGGCGAAAACGAGGTGCCCTTTGCCCTGGAGGGCATTGCCGTGGGCCTGCTGCGCAACAACATGCTGATGTGAGGCGGCACAATGCGGCCCTTGCCGCTGTTGCCGCCATGAACATCATCATCCTTGACGATTACCAGGACGCCGTCCGCAAGCTGCCCTGCGCGTCCAAACTCGAACACCTCAACGCCAAGGTGTTCACCAACACCGTCAAGGGAATCGGCCAATTGGCGGTGCGTCTGCGTGACGCTGAAATCCTGGTGCTGATCCGCGAGCGGACGCACTTTCCGCGCGCCTTGCTTGAACGCCTGCCCAAGCTGCGCATGATCGCCCAGACGGGTCGAGTGGGTTCACACATCGACCTCCAAGCCTGCACCGACCTGGGCATCGTGGTCACCGAAGGCGTAGGCTCTCCGGTGGCGCCGGCCGAATTGACCTGGGCGCTGATCATGGCTGCGGCCAGACGGCTGCCGCAGTACATCGGCAACCTCAAGCACGGCGCTTGGCAACAGTCAGGCTTGCGGGCCTCGAACATGCCGATCAACTTCGGCCTTGGCACGGTACTCAAAGGCAAGACACTGGGCATCTGGGGCTACGGCAAGATCGGCTCACTCGTGGCGCAGTACGGCATGGCCTTCGGCATGCGCGTCATCGTCTGGGGCAGCGAAACCTCACGCCGCCGCGCGATGGACGACGGTTATGAGGCTGCGGTCAGTCGCGAGGCCTTCTTTGCCGACGCCGATGTGCTGAGCCTGCACCTGCGCTTGAACGATGCCACGCGCGGCATCGTGACGCTCCAAGACCTCTCCTGTATGAAGCCCTCCGCCATTCTGGTGAACACTTCGCGTGCCGAACTGATCGAGGAGGGGTCCCTCGTGGCAGGTCTTAACCGCGGACGCCCTGGCATGGCCGCCGTGGACGTGTTCGAGACGGAACCCCCCTTGGCCGGCCACCCCCTGCTGCGCCTGGAGAACGCCGTCTGCACCCCCCACATCGGCTATGTGGAGCGAGAGAGCTATGAGCTGTACTTCTCGTCGGCATTCGACAACGTGCTGCAGTACCTGGCGGGCAGCCCCACGAACGTGGCCAACCCTGAGGCATTGAAGTTCGAGCGCTGAAGTTCGGGGGCTGACGTTCCAGCACAGACGTTGCAGCACTGATGGGCCTCGCCGTCTCAGCGCGGCGCCAGATCGAACACCATAATCTCGGCGTCGATGCCCTCGCTGAAGTGCAGCTCAGATTCCTGCTGCACCAACAGGGCGTCTCCCGCCTGCAAGGTCTGCCCATTCACGTTCAAACAGCCACGAACCAGGTGCACATAGCCCAAACGACCGGGATCCAAGCCCAGTGATGCGCGCTCGCCGGATCCGTCAAGCAAGCCACCATACAGCCGCGCATCGGACCGCATGGACACCGAGCCCTGCGCGCCATCGGGACTCACCAAGAGCCTCAAGCGTCCCCGCTTTTCTTCTTCGGTGAAGGCCTTCTGCTCATAGCCGGCCTCGCCTCCCGCCGAGTCGGGCAGGAACCAGATCTGCAGGAAGTGGGTTTCCCGATCCGGCTCATGGTTGTGCTCACTGTGCCGGATGCCGCTGCCCGCGCTCATGCGCTGGACCTCACCAGGGCCGATCGTGGAGCCATGGCCCAGGCTGTCCTGGTGACCCAAACGGCCACTGAGCACCACGCTGACGATCTCCATGTCGCGGTGTCCATGCGTGCCAAAGCCCGTGCCTG
>JBEAWD010000202.1:0-14510 GCA_041160585.1 Pseudomonadota bacterium
GAGCTGCTGGCCGTCATCAACCAGTACGGCGGCAAGATGAAGGAAACCTACGGCGTGCCCATCGAGGAGATCCAGGAAGCGATCAAGCACGGCGTGCGCAAGATCAACATCGACACCGACATCCGCCTGGCCATGACGGGCGCGGTGCGCAAGTTCCTGGCCGAGAACCCCGACAAGTTCGATGCGCGTGAGTGGCTCAAGCCCGCGCGTGAGGCCGCGATGCAGGTCTGCAAGGCACGCTACCTGCAGTTCGGCTGCGAAGGCCAGGCCGGCAAGATCGCCGGGCGCAGCCTCCACGACATGGCGGCAGCCTACCAACGCGGCGAGCTCAACCAGGTGGTCCACTGAGTTCATGCACCCTTCGGAACCTGCCTTGACCGCCCAGACCGCCTTGCTCAACTCTTCCATCACTTCGCTGCCCCTGATGGCGCGCGGCAAGGTGCGTGACAACTACGCGGTGGGCAGTGACCGCCTCCTGATGGTGGCCAGCGACCGTCTGTCGGCTTTCGATGTGGTGATGGGCGAGCCGATTCCCGGCAAGGGCGAACTGCTTACCCGCATGGCCCTGTTCTGGTTTGAGCGGCTCAAGCATGTCGTGCCCAACCACCTGACGGGTGAAGATCCTGTCTCGGTGGTGAACGCCTTGGAAAAGCCGCAGGTGATGGGCCGCTCGATGCTGGTCAAGCGCTTGAAGCCCTTGCCGGTCGAGGCCGTGGTGCGCGGCTATCTGGCCGGCAGCGGTTGGAAGGAGTACCAGCACAGCCAGGCGGTGTGCGGCGTGGCCTTGCCGGCCGGCTTGCGCAATGCCCAAAAGCTGTCTGAGCCGATCTTCACACCGGCCACCAAGGCCGAGATGGGTGAGCACGACGAGAACATCTCATTCGACCGCATGGTGGCCATCATCGGGCGTCCGCTGGCCGAGCGGGTGCGCGAGGTTTCGATACGCCTGTACCGAGAGGCCGCCGATTACGCCCTGAGCAAGGGCATCATCATTGCCGACACCAAGTTCGAGTTCGGTCTTGATGAGGCGGGAACGCTGACGCTGATGGACGAGGTGCTCACACCCGACTCATCGCGCTACTGGCCTGTGGAGAGCTACGCAGTGGGCAGCAACCCGCCGAGCTACGACAAGCAGTTCGTGCGTGATTGGTTGGAGCAGGCCTCGGTGAATGGTGCACCCTGGAACAAGCAGGCACCGGCCCCCGCGCTTCCTGTTGAGGTGGTGGAGCGAACCGCGCAGAAGTACCGCGAGGCCTTGGATCGGCTGACCGCCTGAGCGGCGGCGGGCCACAGCCCAGGCTCAGAACAGGGCCATGCTCAGCTTGCGGCGGTACTGGTCGACGACCGGGTCGCCGCTGGGCACGGCAGCCTTGCCGGTGAGTTCGAGGCCACCCTTTTGCGCGCCGGCCTCGGATGCCGTTGGCTTGGGTTGCGGCTTGGTGATGATGTCCAGAATGGCCACATAGGTCTTGCGAGCCAACTCCCCGTTCCAGGCTTTGTCGCGCATGATGATCTCCAGCAGTTCGTCCATGGCCTGCGTGAAGTGCCCCGAGGCGAAATGGGTTTGGGCCAGTTCAAAGCGTGCATCGAAATCGCGCCGATTGGCATCAATAGCCGCCTGAAGCTGCGCCTGGCCGCGCGCGCGCGCAGCCGACTCGATCGCGGAGATCCAATGGCCTGCGGCCACCAGGCGGCCGTCCAGGCCGTAACGGTTGGCCACCGGCTCGAACACGGCACGCGCCGAAGCGGCATCGCCGGACTCGAGCAGCAGCTTGATCAGGTCAAAGCGCGCAACGTCATTGTTCGGGTCGGCCTGCAGCGCGGCTTGCAACTTATGCACGGCGGCCTGCGCATCACCTTCTTCGATCAGGGCCTCGGCTTCGTCCACGTCGGCCTGGGCCTCCAGCTCATCGGGCGAAGGCACATGCTTGTCCAGGAACTCGCGGATCTGGCCCTCGGGCAGGGCGCCCACGAAGCCGTCCACGGGTTGGCCTTGACTGAACAAGACGCAAAAGGGAATGGAGCGCACGCCGAACATCTGGCTGAGTTGGCCCGCGATCTGGGGTTGATCGTCGCTGTTGAGCTTGGCCAGCTTGAACCGGCCGGCATAGGCCACCTCGAGTTTTTCGAGCATCGGGCCGAGGGTGCGGCATGGGCCGCACCAGGGCGCCCAGATGTCCAGCAGTACCGGCTGTTGCGCCGATGCGTCGATCAGCTCTTGTTGGAAATTCTGCAGGGTGATGTCGATCATGTGCGCTTGCCTGTGGGGTTGGTGTCGGCGTGATGCGTGTGGCGTGATGCGTGTGGTGTGGCGCTGCCCGTGCGGCCGATGCGGCGCCGGCGGTTTCCCGCCCAACGTCCGCATTCTGGGGCTCCCACCTAAAATCGCCGTTTTGCCATCTTTCGGAGAAGCCGGTGTCGAACACCCCTGCCGTGGTGGGCGTGGTGATGGGCTCCAGCAGCGACTGGGACACCCTTCAACAGGCCACCTCCATTCTCGCCGAGTTCGGCGTGCCCTTCGAGGCGCGCGTGGTCTCGGCGCACCGCATGCCCGACGAGATGTTCGCTTATGCCGACGCGGCGGCTTCGCGTGGCCTGAAGGCCATCATCGCCGGGGCCGGCGGTGCGGCGCACCTACCCGGCATGCTGGCTGCCAAGACGACCGTGCCGGTGTTGGGTGTGCCCGTGGCCAGCCGGCACCTGCAGGGCGTGGATTCGCTGCACTCGATCGTGCAGATGCCCAAGGGCATCCCGGTGGCCACCTTCGCCATCGGCGCGGCTGGTGCGGCCAATGCGGCGCTCTTTGCGGTGGCGATGCTGGCCAATACGGATGCGGTGCTGCGCGACAAGCTGCAGGCCTATCGGCAACGCCAGACCGAGGCTGCACGCGCCATGACGGAGCAACTGAAGTGAGCCGTCGCACGGTGCTGCCGGGCTCCACGGGGTCGGATGGCCGCCCGGCCACCCTGGGCGTGATGGGCGGGGGACAGTTGGGCCGCATGTTCGTGCAGGCCGCACAGCGCATGGGCTACCTCACGGCGGTGTTGGACCCAGACCCCACCAGCCCGGCGGGCTTGGTGTCGCCGTACCACATCCAGGCCGATTATCTGGACGAGCAGGGCCTGGCGCAGCTGATGCAGCGCAGTTCGGCCATCACCACCGAGTTCGAGAACGTGCCGGCGGCAGCCCTGGTGACCTTGGGCTCCCAGCGGCCAGTGGCGCCCAGCGCCGACGCCGTGGCCATCTGCCAAGACCGCGCCATGGAGAAGGCGCACTTTCGGCTCAGCGGCGTGCCGTGTGCACCGCATGCGGTGGTCACGACAGCCCAGGAATTGCAGTCGGTATCGGATGACTTGCTGCCGGGCATCCTGAAGACCTCGCGCCTGGGCTATGACGGCAAGGGGCAAGTGCGTGTGGCCACGCGTGCCGAACTGGATGCTGCCTGGGACGAACTGAAGCGCGCGCCCTGCGTGCTGGAGGCGCAGCTGTCCCTGGACCGCGAGATCAGTGTCGTGCTGGCCCGCAATGCAGTGGGCGACACCGTGGCCTTCCCTGTTCAGGAAAACCTGCACCGTGACGGCATCCTGGCGGTGACGCAAGTGCCCGCGCCCCACGTGTCGGAGTCGGTTCAGCAGCAGGCCGTGTCCGCCGCGCGTGAACTGGCGGCATCGATGGGCTATGTGGGCGTGCTGTGCGTGGAGTTCTTCGTGCTCAAGGACGGCCGGTTGTTGGCCAACGAGATGGCGCCCAGGCCCCACAACTCGGGCCACTACACGATCGACGCCTGTGACGTGTCGCAGTTTGATCTGCAGGTGCGCACCCTGGCGGGCCTTCCCCTGGTGCAGCCGGCCCTCATGGCGCCGGCGGTGATGATCAACCTGCTGGGTGAGGCGTGGTTCGACGAGGCGGGCGTTGCGCGCACACCGCCTTGGGCGCAGGTGCTGGCACTGCCTGGGGTGCACCTGCACCTCTACGGCAAGCTCGCTGCCCGCCCAGGCCGCAAGATGGGGCACCTGACGGTGACCGCCGCCACGTCGCAGGCCGCGCGTGAGGTGGCCCTGCAGGCTTGTGCGTTGCTGGGCTTGCCGGCGTTTTGAGCCGCGTGATGCGCTCACCCATTGGAGCCCATGCGCTGACGGTGGCCGAAGCGGCCCAGGCCTTGGCAAAGGGCCACCTCGTGGCCTTCCCTACCGAGACCGTGTATGGACTGGGTGCGCGCGCGGACGATGACGCCGCGGTGGCCGGCATCTTTCAAGCCAAGGGCCGGCCGGCCGACCACCCGCTGATCGTGCATGTGCTCGACCAAGCGGGAGCACAGGCCTTCGCCAGTGAACTGCCGCCGGTGGCCTTGCGGCTGATCAAGGCCTTCTGGCCGGGGCCTGTCACCGTGATCGTGCCGCGCCGAGCCGGCGTGGCGAGGGCGTGCGCGGGCGGGCAGGACAGCATCGGCCTGCGATGCCCTGCGCACCCCGTGGCGCGTGAACTGCTGGCGCAGGCCTTGGCATTGGGCGTGCCTGGCATCGCGGCGCCCAGCGCGAACCGGTTCGGTCGTGTGAGTCCGACCACCGCGTGCCATGTGAGCGAGGAGTTTGGGGATGCGGTACCGGTTCTCGAGGGTGGGGCCTGCGAGGCGGGCATCGAATCGGCGATCGTGGACTGCACGCGCGGACAACCGGTGCTGCTGAGGCCCGGCACCGTCGACCGGGCTGCACTGGAGCATGCTGCGGGCCAGGCGCTGCGAGAACGGGATGCGGCCGCGCCTCGAGCCTCCGGAACGCTCGAGTCGCACTACGCGCCGCTGGCCAAGCTTCGCTTGCGGGCTGCCGGCGATTGGGACCAGGCGCTGCGCCAAGTCATGGCGGCTTGGGCCGCGGGCCGGTCGTCTGCGGCGCTGGCGCTATATTCAACGGTCTGCCCCGCCGGGGCTGCCGTTCCCGGGCTGCGGTGGCGTCGGATGCCGCATCGGCCCCATGAGGTGGCGCACGAGCTGTTCGCCGTGTTGCGGGAGTTGGACGCCTGGTTGGCCCAACAGGGCGGTGGTGAAATATGGGTGGAAGAGCCCCCCGCAGGCCCGCATTGGGAAGGCGTGAGGGACCGGCTGAGCCGCGCGGCCGCTTGAGCATGTTGATGGAGCTGGGATGATTTCTTCGGGTGTGGCAGGTGCGGCACGTTGGGCCAACCGGATGGCCGTGACGCTGTGCGCGATGGGCGCGGCCTTGGTGGTCTCAGCCTGCGGGGGCGCCTCCGGCGCGATTGAACCCTTCAAGCCAGAGCGCCTGATGGTCATGGGTGATGAACTGAGCGTGCTGCTGCCCGACGGGCGCAAGTACGGCGTCAATGCCTATGTGGCTGGTACCGCGACGATTGACTGCACCACGCATGCGCTGTGGGTGCAGACCGTGGCCAGCGTGTTCGGTCTGACCTTCGCCGAATGCAACCCGAATTCGCTTGCGTCCACCAGCGCGCAGAACTATGCGCGGGTGGGTGCGAAGGCCTCGGATGTGAATGCGCAGATCGATCGCGCCTTGGCCGCCGGCGCTTTCGTCGACAAGCAGATGGTGACGATGTACTTCGGCATGAATGATGTGCTGGAGTTGTACGCGCAGTACCCGGCCCGTACGCAGGACGCGCTCAACGCCGAAGCGCGTGCGCGTGGCGTGGCCCTGGGGCAGCAGGTCAACCGGGTGGCCCGCGCCGGCCCGGCGGTGCTGATCGTGACCGCGCCCGATTTGGGGATCGCGCCCTTCGGCAAGGCCGAGACGGCCGCCAAGCCCGAGCCTGCCGGCGCCATCACGCGGGCGAGGTTCTTGTCGCAACTGACCGATTCCTTCAACGCTGGTTTGCGCGTGACCATCATCAACGATGGCCGCATGATCGGTCTGGTGTCGTCCGACCAGATGGTGCGCGACATCCAGCCGCCGTTCAACACGTTCTACGGGTTCAACGACTTGGTCACGCCGATGTGCCTGCCCAGTGCGCCGCCGCCGAACTGCGGCACCGACACCTTGGTCACTGGTGCAGATACCAGCACCTGGGGATACGCCACCGATAGATTGTTCGGCCCGGCGCTGCAGACCCGCCTGGGGCAGATTGCGGCGTCCCGCGCGGTGCGCAACCCCTTCTAGCGCGGGGCGGTGCAGCGGGTAAGCCCTCAGTCCTGGGGGCGTATCGCCTGCGTAAAGTCACGGTCACATGTGACATTCCTGTGACCGGAGACAAACCATGAGATTTTTCCGTTCTGGCCTGGTGGCCCTGGCCTCGGCTGCACTGCTGGCGGCTTGCGGTGGCGGCTCCAGCGGCCCCTCGATCAACTCGGTGGTCGTGTTCGGCGACAGCCTGGCCGACGTCGGCACCTTCGGGCTGAAGTTCACCGTGCAAAAGGCTGGCGACCCCAAGGGCTACCCGCTCTGGACCCAGGTGGTGGCCGATGCCGCCGGCGTCTCGGGTTCTGCACAGTGCAACGCCTATGTGTCGACCGGTGCAAGCTTTGCAGCCAACAGCAACTCGGCTTGCACGAACTACGCCATCGGCGGCGGACGTATCGTGACCGGTGCGGCTCAGGGCGGTTCGGCCAGCCCGCTGCGCGTGGGCACACAGATGGCAGCCGCCTCGGCCAGCCGCTTCACCAACGCCTTGGTCCTGATCGATGGCGGCGGCAACGATGCGGCCGATCTGGCCGGCGCCTATTTGGGCGCTGCCTCCGGTGCCGCCGGAGCCGCGGCCTATCAGGCCTTCCTGGGGCAACAGTTGAGCGCCACGGCACTCGGCGCTTTAAGCCCCACCACGGCCGGCTTCGCGGAGCGTGCCGCTGGCGCATACATGGTGGCCCTGGCCGATACCTTCTACAGCGACATCCGCACACAGGTGCTGGACCGCGGCGCACGCAACGTGGTGGTGCTGAACATGCCCGACGTGACGATCACACCGCGTTTCCGTGCGGTGCTCGCCGGCGTGTCGGCCAGCGTAGGCGCTGCGGCAGCCACGCAGATCCAGGGCGGCATCCGTGCCTGGATCACGGCCTTCAACGACCGGCTGCGTACGCTGGCGGCCAACGACCCACGCGTGATCATCATCGACTTCAACGGCATCTTCACCCAACAGGTGAACTCGCCGGCTTCGTTCGGCCTGACCAATTCGATCGACACCGCCTGTCCCATCACTGGCCGTGACGGCCAGGGCCTGCCCAGCTACACCTTCCCCACCTGCACCGATGCGGCGCTGGATGCCACGCCTGGCCGTACCGCTGGCTGGTGGAAGACATGGCTGTTCTCCGACAGCTTCCACCCCACGCCGTATGGCCATCAGATGATGGGCGATGCGGTGATCAGGGCGGCGCGTTCCGCGGGTTGGTTCTGACAACGGGCGCGGTCGGCTCGTCCTGGATGGCCCATTGCACCAAGGCCTCCAGCGCCGGGCGGGCCGCTTGAGCCTGCTCGTGGTGGATCATCACCACCACGATCCAGCGTTGGCCGCTGCGCCCCAAGGCGTAGCCGGCCACGGCTGCCACATCCCTGAGTGAACCGGTCTTCAGGTGTGCCCGTCCGGCAGCCTGTTGAAGCCGGCGCAGCGTGCCGTCCGGGGCGCCGGCCACGGGCAGGGACGCCATCAAGTCGGGCATCACCGGGCTCATCCAGGCCAGCCGCAGCAGCGTGGCCACTTGCTCGGCGGTCAGGCGCTGCTCGCGGCTCAGGCCCGAGCCGTTTTCCAGGCGCAGGCCCGGGCCTGACAAGCGGTTTTGGGCCCATTGCTCAAGGGCATCGCGCGCCTGCTCAGCGGTGACGCCGCGGCGATCCGTGGGCCCGTGGCCGGATGCGTTGGCGATTTCGCTGGCCCAAGTCAGGGCCAACAGCTGTGCCATGGTGTTGTTGCTGAATCGGTTGATGTCGCGCACGACATCGGACAGCGGCGGTGAACTCCACTCGAAGCTCGGCGCCTTTTGTGGGGCCGGGCCCTCGCGGACGGTTCCTGAGAGGCGACCACCCAAGCTGGTCCAAAGGGCCTGCAGCAGACGCGCGTCATAGCCTTCGGGGTCAGGGTGGGCCACGGGCCATTGCTGCTGCCCACAGGCCGCGGGATAGCGCCCCGCCCATCGGACCCGCTGTTCGTTGAATTGCGCCTTGAGTTGACCCCGCCAGTCTTCACAGGGTCCCCTGCCCAGGGGTACCGTGGCGTCGACGGCAATGCCCTCCAGAGCCGGTTCGGCCACCACCCGCGCCACGCCCCGCGCCGCATCGGGCATGAAGGTGTAGATCACACTGCGTTGGTTGAGCATCAGCGCACGGGCCTGGACGTTGTAAGGACGCAGCCTCTCGCCGTCGAACTCCCCGGCCGATGTCGCGGGCGGGGCAAAGGCAGATTGGTCCAGCACGATGTCGCCCCGGATCTCGCGTATGCCCAGGCTGCGGATGCGTTGCAGCAAGGCCCCGATGCGTTCGATGGTGAGCTTGGGGTCGCCGCTGCCCTTGATGTGAAGGTTGCCGTTCAGAACGCCGTCTGGGCCCGGGTCGTCGATCGGCCCGTCCAACCACACCGGTGTGCGCCACACCCATGAAGGCCCCAGGGTGTCGAGGGCGGCAAAGGTGGTCACCAGCTTCACCACAGAGGCTGGGTTCATGGCCTGTTGGGCATTCCAACGCAGGCGCTCGCGGGCGCCGCTCGTGTCCTGTATGAGCACGGACACCGCCTGTGGAGGTACCTTTGCCCGCTCGAGGGCCTGAAGCACGGCGGGCGGCAGGTTCTGGGCGCAAAGGCCGCCGGCGCCCAGCAGCAGGAGGCCCACCCAAGCCGTGCGGCCTGGGCGGCGGCCATGGGTGGAGTGGCATCGTGCATGGACCATGGGACGGATGTTCGCATGGCCGTGTGGGATGGAGGCCTGTCCTACACTGATCGCATGAAGTTGCTGGCCCTGGACACCTCGACCGAGCGCCTGTGCGTGGCCTTGTGCACGGGCGACCAGGTGTGGGTGCATGAGGAGCCGGGAGGGCCTCAGGCCTCTCAGCGCCTCTTGCCCGCGGCGCAAGCCCTGTTGCGGCAGCAAGGTCTGCAGTGGTTGGACCTGGACGGCCTGGCCTATGCGCAAGGCCCCGGCGCCTTCACCGGCTTGCGCGGCGCATGTGCGGCCGTTCAAGGGCTGGCCCTGGGATTGGGAGTGAGCGCGGTATCGGTACCCAGCCTGCGCATCGTGGCCGACGACGTGCGGCATGAGGCTATGCGCCGTGGCCTGCTGCAGCCGGGGCAGCCGTGCACGGTTTGGGTGGCCATGGATGCCCGGATGGGGCAGCTGTACGACGACCAGGCTCATTGGGATGGCCAGCGGTGGCACGCGGTGCGCGGTCCGGTGGTGCGCGACCCTTTGCAGGCCTGCGCGGACTGGCTCGACGAGTTCGCGGCGGCTGGCCGTGCGGTGACAGGCGGCACGGACCCGAAGGGGTTTCTGTGTGCAGGATCGGGACTTGAGCTGATGCCGCATGACAGGGCGAAGCATCTGCGCGCCGACTGCATGCTGTGGATGAACCAAGAGGTGGACCGCGGTGCCGCATTGGCGCGGCTGGCGGTTGCGGCATGGGCGCTGGACCCCCGCCTGGATGCGGCGCAGGTGATGCCGGTCTATGTGCGCGACCGCGTGGCCCTGACGACGGCCGAGCGAGAAGGCGCGGCGCGAACGGTCACGATGCCACCCCCCGAGGGGATGCCGCCCCTTGAACCTGTGGGGCCTGCGCGATGACGACCGACGTGCAAGCCGCATTGGAGCTTGGCCCCTTGCAGGTGGGCGACCTGGAAGAGATGATGGCGATCGAGTCGGGGTCCTATCCGTTCCCCTGGAGCCGTGGGAATTTCGTGGACTCCCTGTCCAGTGGCTACCGCGCGCAGGGCCTGTGGCAAGTGGCCGGGGCCGCAGAGGGCAGTACCGAGGCAGCACGCACGCTGGTGGCCTATGCCTGGGCCATGGAGGGGGTCGAGGAGTTGCACTTGCTCAACCTCACGGTGCACCCCTTGCACCGGCGGGCGGGACACGCGAGGCGACTGTTGGACGACTTGGTGCACTGGGCCGTGCCGCGTTCGCTGTGGTGGATGTGGTTGGAGGTTCGTGCCAGCAACGAGGCCGCGCGTCGCTTGTACGAGGCCTACGGATTCGAGGAAGCGGGCTTGCGGCGAGGCTACTACCCCAATGTGCGCAGCTCGCGAGAGGACGCGGTGCTGATGCGCCTGAACATGCGCAGCGTGCGGGAGCTGGCGACATGAACCTGAGCCCACGTGAGCGGGCCATGCTGGCCGAGATGGGCGTGTCCTGGCCCCAGGTGTCCCCAGAGCCCGTTGTGCCGGCGGCCCCGCCCGCGCCCTCCGTGAGCACTGTGCCTGAACCCAGGGTGCCGCAACCGCAGCCGCAGCCGCTGCAGCCCGCGGCATCGCCCTGGCCTGAGCAACCCAGTTGGGAGGAGTTGCAGGCGGCGGTGGCCTCGTGCTCGCGCTGCGGCCTGTGCAAGACGCGGCGACACACGGTGTTCGGCGTGGGTCACCCGCGTGCGGCCGTCATGGTCGTGGGTGAAGCCCCGGGTGAACAGGAGGACCGCCAGGGCGAGCCCTTTGTGGGTGCGGCCGGACAGTTGCTCGACCGAATGTTGGGTGCCATCGGCCTGAGTCGAGCCTCGATGACCGACGGGTCCGGTTCGGCTCAGCTGAGCGCGCCAGGCACGGCACACGATGACCATCAGGTCTTCATCACCAACACGGTGAAGTGCAGGCCGCCCCAAAACCGAAACCCCGAGCCGGCAGAGCTGGCGGCGTGTGAACCGGTGCTGCACCGGCAGATGGAGCTGGTGCATCCGAGACTCGTGTTGGCGATGGGCCGGTTTGCGGCGCAGCAACTGCTGCAGACCGACGAAGCGATTGGCCGGCTGCGGGGTCGTGTCCACCGCATCACCGGCGCGCGGGCGATCTGGGCTGGGGAGCAGGGCGTGCCCGTGGTGGTGACCTACCACCCGGCCTATCTGCTGCGCAACCCGATCGACAAGGCCAAGGCCTGGGACGATCTGTGCCTGGCCCTGGACACCCTGGCCGCTCAGGCCTAGGTGCGCTGCCGACCGATGGCTTTGCCGCCCGAGCGCATCAGCCTTTCTTGGCGGCCTTCGCCGGGCGCGACCATCCTGACAGACTGACCTGCTTGGCGCGCGCCACGGTGAGTTGCCCAGCCGGTGCATCCTTGCCGATGGTGCTGCCCGCACCGATGGTGGCACCTGCGCCCACGGTGACCGGGGCCACCAGCACGCAGTTGCTGCCCACATGCGCGTCGTCTTCGATCACGGTGCGGTGCTTGTTGGCGCCGTCGTAGTTGGCGGTGATGCTGCCTGCGCCGTAGTTGACGCGTCGGCCAACCGTGCTGTCGCCCAGGTAGGCCAGGTGGTTGGCTTTGGCACCGTCGGCCAGACGGCTGTTCTTGACCTCGACGAAGTTGCCGATGTGGACCTCGGCACCGAGTTCGGCCCCCGGTCGCAGGCGGGCATAAGGGCCGACCAAGGCGCGCGGGCCGATCTTCACCGCTTGGCCTTGCCCATCGATGTGGGTGTAGGGGTGGATCACTGCGCCGGTCTCGATCACCGCATCGCGGATGTAGCAGTGGGCACCCACACGCACGCCGTCCGCGAGATGAACCTCGCCCTCGAAGATGCAGTTGATGTCGATTTCGACATCCTGTCCGCAACTCAAGCGTCCGCGCACATCCAGCCGTGCCGGGTCGCGAAGACGCACGCCGGCCTCCATCAGCGCGTTGGCCTGCAGTTGCTGGTGGCGGCGCTCCAGATCGGCCAACTGGGCGGGGCTGTTCACACCCAGCACTTCGGTTTCGCTGGGCGCATGGGCGCTCACCACAGACAGCCCATCGGCCACGGCTTGCGCGACCACGTCCGTGAGGTAGTACTCGCCCTGCGCGTTCTGGTTGTTCAGGCCCATCACCGCCTTCTTGAGCCAGGCGGTGGGGGCAGCCATCACGCCGGTGTAGACCTCGCGGATCAGGCGCTGTGGGGCGCTGGCGTCCTTGTGTTCGACGATGCCGCGGATCTGGCCTTCGGCGTTGCGCACGATGCGGCCGTAGCCGCTGGGGTCGGCCAGCTCGATGGTGAGCAAGGCCAGGTGCTGGCCTGCACAGGCCTGAACCAGGGCACTTGCGGTGGGGCTGCCGATCAAGGGCACATCGCCATTGAGGATGAGGGTGACGCCTTCATCGGGCAGCGCGGGAACCGCCTGTTGAACGGCATGCCCCGTGCCGAGCTGCGGCATCTGGCGCACGCAGCGTATCTGGGGGTTCACGCTGTGAACAAAGGCCTCGACCTCGTCGGCTCCGTGACCCGTGACCATGACGGTATGTCGCGCCTGCAGGTCGTCAGCTGCCTTCATCACATGCGCCACCAGGGGCTTATCGGCCAGCGTGTGCAGTACCTTGGGCCGAGCGGATTTCATGCGCGTGCCTTTGCCCGCAGCCATGATGACGATGGAAAGGCTCATCTCAGCGGCCCGCGGGCAGGGTGACCGTGACGTTGTGGGGCTGCGGTTTGGCGTTCGGAAAGTCCGATAGCGCGGCCGAGAACATGGCTTGGAAGATGGCCGTTTCCGTGCTGATGCCGCCGGATACCGCACGCGCTTCCCACAGCGGCACGCTGCTGGCGCGATCGCGCAGCAGGATGGCGACTTCACGATCGGGGGGCGGCGCGGTGCGCCAGCCTGGCGGGGTGCTGTAGAAGCGTTGGCCGGTCCAGGCCGGCCCGCGCCAGTAGCGCGGGCCCCAGCGCCACCACAACGGGTCGGCCCAGGGCGAGATGTCGTAGCGGGTCACGCGGGCCCCGATCTGCACCACCAAATCGGCGGCCTCTAGCGAGGGTGCCATCTTGAAGCCAGCGGCCTGCAAGGCGCCATGCGCTGCGGCTTCCAGTGATGACATCGGACCGCCTGCGGCAGCCTGCGCCGCTTGGGAAGGCAGCCTTTCAATGAAGTAGTTGCCTGGCGCGCGCGCGGGCGGCCATTGGCCGTAGCTGCTGACCTCGCTGCTGAGTTGGTTGAGGGACGCACAGCCCGACAGGGCGGTGAGCGCTGCGGCCAAAGCCACGGCCGTGAGTTGTCGCCGGTTCATCGATCGTCTCCTGATTCGAGCGGCTGCAGGCGAATGGTGGCCGTGGGGCCGGACATCGGCTTTGTGCTGCCGCAATCATCGTCCTCGTCAAAGGCTTTGTCACCCATGGGGTCGGGTTTACCGTGCGCTTGGAGGGTGGTGAAGGGATAAAGGTTCCGGTCCATCATGTGCGAGGGCACGATGCTACCCATGGCGGTGAACATGTTGTCGATGCGGCCCGGATACTGCCGATCCCATTCCCGGATCATGGCCTTGATCTGCGCGCGCTGAAGGTTTTCCTGACTGCCGCACAGGCTGCAGGGGATGATGGGGTACTGGCGCACCTGAGCCCAGCGTTCGAGGTCGGTTTCGGCCACATAAGCCAAGGGTCGAATGATGATGTGCTGGCCGTTGTCGCTGACCAGCTTGGGCGGCATGCCTTTCATCTTGCTGCCGAAGAACATGTTCATCAGCAGGGTCACCACCATGTCGTCTCGGTGATGACCCAGCGCGATCTTGGTGCAGCCCAGTTCGCCTGCCACTCGATACAGGATGCCTCGGCGCAGGCGCGAGCACAGGCTGCACAGTGTCTTGCCCTCGGGCACCAGTCGCTTGACGATGGAATAGGTGTCCTGGTTTTCGATGTGGAAGGGCACGCCGACCTTGCCGAGGTAATCGGGCAGCACGTGCTCGGGAAAGCCGGGCTGTTTCTGGTCGAGGTTGACCGCGATGAGGTCGAACTCGATGGGCGCGCGCTGGCGCAGGTTCATGAGGATGTCGAGCAGGGCGTAGCTGTCCTTGCCGCCTGAAAGGCACACCATCACCTTGTCGCCTGCTTCGATCATGTTGAAGTCGGCGATCGCCTGCCCCACCTGACGGTGCAGCCGCTTGCTGAGCTTGTTCGACTCGAATTCCGCCTTGGCCGTGGCCCTCTGGCGCGCGGCAGCTTCCGTCTGGCCCGGCGAATCCTGGCGCAAGGGCGTGTCGGTCGTCATGTTCACTTGCTGTCCTTCATGCCGAAGACCTCGACACCCACCGCGTCGCAGTCGGGGTAGACATCCGGCTTTTCGGTGCTGACCCGTGCGGCCCGCACATGGGGGTGGGCCAGCATCAGCTGCAGCACTTCGTCAACCAGGGTCTCCTGCAGGTGGATGTGTCCCTTGGATACCCGCTGCGCGATGGTTCGGCGGATGAAATCGTAGTCCACCACTTCGTCGAGCTTATCGGCCTGCGGGGTGGACAGCGACAGCGGAACATACAGCTCCACGTTGATGAGCACGCGCTGTTCACCGCGCTTTTCGAAGTCGTGCACGCCGATGTTGATCCAAACCTCGTAGTTGCGCAGGAACAGACGCCGGCAATCCATGAGTGCGGGGTGAGACAGCAAGGTTTGCATGGGCGGGCTTGGTGG
>JBEAWD010000211.1:0-4649 GCA_041160585.1 Pseudomonadota bacterium
GCGCAGGGCCGACACCGGCACGATGCCCTGGTGCGTGATGCCGGCCTCCTGGAGGAACCGTTGAAGGGCCCGGGCGACGGCCTCGAATGCCGACTGTGCACGGGCCTGCGGCAGGGCATCGAGCTTGTTCACCGCAAATACGATCGCGGGCACGCGCAGCAGGTGGGCCAGCAGGGTGTGTCGGCGGGTCTGCGGCAGCAGGCTCGGGGATTGGGCATCGAGCTTGGTGATGTCCACCAGCACCACGGCAGCGTCACTGCCGGCGGCGGCCGTCACCATGTTTCGGGTGTACTGCTCATGGCCTGGTGCGTCGGCGATGATGAACTTGCGAGCCGGGGTGGCGAAGTATCGGTAGGCCACATCAATCGTGATGCCTTGCTCGCGTTCGGCCTCCAGCCCGTCGGTCAGCAGCGAGAGGTCGATCGGCGCGCCCGCGGCCCGCCGTTCCAGTGCATCGAGTTGATCGGCCAGGATGCCGCGTGAATCGAACAGGAGCCTGCCGATGAGCGTGCTTTTGCCGTCGTCCACGCTGCCAGCGGTCAGGAACCGCAGCGCCTTGTGCGGGGTGTCCATCAGAAATACCCATCCTTCTTGCGGCGCTCCATCGACGCGTCTGAGGTGCGATCGTCCATGCGGGTCGCACCGCGCTCGCTCACCGTCACCTTCAGGGTTTCGGCCACGATGTCGGCGGTGTTGACGGCATCGGACTCCACTGGGCAAGTGCAGGTCATGTCCCCGACGGTGCGAAAGCGCACCTGAACGGTTTCCACGGTTTCATGTTCCGACGGTGGCGTGACCGCCGTGACCGGCACCAACAGACCCTTGCGGCGAACCACCTCGCGTTGATGCGCGAAGTAGAGCGAGGGCAGGGGTATGCGTTCACGCTCGATGTACAGCCACACGTCGAGCTCGGTCCAGTTGCTGATGGGAAACGCGCGGAAGTGTTCGCCGGGCTTGAGTCGCGTGTTGAACAGGCTCCAGAGTTCCGGGCGCTGCTCCTTGGGATGCCACTGGCCAAAGGCATCACGGTGGCTGAAGATGCGCTCTTTGGCGCGTGCCTTCTCCTCATCGCGTCGGGCACCGCCGATCAGGCAGTCGAAGCGGCGTTCTTCGATGGTCTCCAGCAGCGTGACGGTTTGGTGCCCGTTGCGAGACTCCAGCGGGTGGGCCAGGCGTATCGTTCCGCGCCGCATCGAGTCTTCCAGATGCCCCACCACCAGGCGCTCGCCCATCTCGGACACCCGCTCGTCGCGAAAGGCGATGACCTCCGGGAAGTTGTGGCCGGTGTCCACATGCAGCAGGGGGAAGGGCAGGCGGCCCTCGTAGCGGGGCCGCTCGCCGGGGCCACTCAAGCGCCGCTTGAAGGCCTTTTCCGCCAGGTGCAGCACCACGCAGGAATCCTTGCCCGCGGAAAACAGCAGGGCAGGGCGTTCGAAGGCGCCGGCCACTTCACGCAGGATGAAGATGGCCTCTTCCTCCAGGGCGTCCAGGTGCCGGTTGTCCACGCGTTCGGTCTGCGCGTGCCGCAGGGCTTCAAGCTTGATCGGGGCATTCATGGTGCAGTTCCCTTGCATCAGGCTGGCTTCACATGCAGCCCGCATTCCCTGGCCGCTTCGTCTTCCCACCACCAGCGCCCGGCCCGAAACGGTTCGCCCACGGCGATGGCACGGGTGCACGGTTCTCAGCCGATGCTGGGCATGAAGGCGTCGTGCAGCGGGTTGTAGGGCACGTGGTGGGTGTCGATGTAGTGCCACACATCGGCCCAGCTCCAATCCACCAGGGGGCTCACCTTCGTGCGGCCCTTGTCATCGGCTTGGATGGCCTTCACCTCACTTCGGGCATCGGATTGTTCGCGACGAAGGCCGGTGATCCAGGCGCTACGCCCTTCCAGCAAGCGGGATAGCGGTTCGAGCTTGCGCAGGCCGCAGCAGGCCTTGCGCTGGGCGATGCTTTCGTAAATGGCGCGCTCACCGTGGTCGCGCACGAAGTGCAGCACGGCCTGGGCTTGCGGTTCGAAGCGGGCCACTGCCAGGCCATAGTGCCGCTCCAGCCGTTCAATGAGGGCCAGCGTTTGCGCGTGCAGCGCGCCGGTTTGCAGCGTGGCGATGGGCACTGCTAGACCCTGGCGGTGGATGAGGTCGGTGATGACCATGTCTTCGGCGCCCAGGCTTGTGGCCTGCACCAGGGTGCCGGCGTGTTCGTGCGCTGCCTGCTGCAGCGCGGCCTGGGCGGCACGAAGACGATGTGCGAATCCGTTTGTGGCGCGGGCGTACAGGGCGATGGCCGATGCCTGGAGGCTGGCCGCAGGCTGCTCGGTACTGGCACCCGGTGCATGCGGGCTGCTCATGCGCTCGCCCGCCCGAACAAGGGCCGATGTTCCACCGCATCGCCCTGGTAGTGGGCTTCGAAGAACCGCAGCGCACGTCGGGCATCGTCCAGGCTTTGCCCCTGGCGCAGCACCACCGCGTCAAAGCCGCAACGGTGCAGCAGGGGCAGCATGTCGACCACCACATCACCGGTGGCGCATATCTCGCCGCCGTAGCGCAGGCGTTGCCTGAGCAGCCGGGCCTGGGTGTAGGCGCGGCCATCGGTCCACTTCGGGAAGTGGAGTACCACCAGGGCCAGGCGCGGCAGGTCACTGACCAGGTCCGCCACATTCACCGTGTTGCTCAGTTGCACCGCGGTTCGCAGCCCCTGCGGCCAGGTGTCGCGCACCGCATGCCATTGCTCCAGCGTCAACAACTGTCCTTCGCGCGGCAAAGGGTGCGGGGCGGGCCCGTCCTCGCCGCCCACGGTGCGCCAGCCGCGCTCGTGCAGGGTGTCGATGAACTTCATGCGGGGGTTTCCTCGGTCGGGCGTGCCGTACTGCGACGCACGGCATGGGCGGCCTGCTTGAAGGGCTCCAGACCCAGTCGATGAACGGCGTCGATGAAACGCTCGCCGGCTAGGCGCCGTGTGCTGAACACCCCCAGCAGCGCCTCGATCGCATCAACCACCTCATCGGCCGCAAAAGAGGGCCCGATGACCCTGCCCGGCACCGGCGTGGGCGCCAAGGAGGACCCGTCCGATCCGCCCAGGGTGACCTGGTACCACTCGGCCCCGTCCTTGTCCACGCCCAGCACGCCGATGTGCCCACTGTGGTGGTGGCCACAGGAATTGATGCACCCGCTGATGTGAAGGTCGATGTCCCCCATGTCGAAGACGGCGTCCAGGTCGTCGAAACGCTCGGTCAGTTCGGCGGCGATGGGGATGGAGCGTGCGTTGGCCAGCGCGCAGAAGTCGCCCCCGGGGCAGGCGATCATGTCCGTGACCAGGCCGATGTTGGGCGTGGCATAGCCCGCTGCGCGGGCGGCTTCGTAGACGGCCGGCAGGTCCTGCACGCGCACCCAGGGCAGCAGCAGGTTCTGATCGTGGGTCACCCGCAGTTCGCCGCAGGCGTGACGCTCGGCGATGTCGGCGGCTGCGCGCATCTGAGCGGATGTCACATCGCCAGGGGCCTGCCCCGCGCGCTTGACCGACAGCGTCACGGCGCGCCAGCCCGGCACCTGGTGCGCGTGCACATTGCGCTGCACCCAGCGGGCATAGGCGGGCGATGACGGGCCGTGCGCCATTGCATCGGCTTGAGGCACCACGGCCTCGGGCCGCGCGAAACAGGCCGCGACGCGGTCAAATTCCGCTGTCGTGATCAACTGCGCCTGCCCGTCAACATCCTGGTTCAGGATGGCATGGAATTCGGCATTCACCTCATCGATGAAGCGCTGCCCCTCGGCCTTGACCAGGATCTTGATGCGTGCCTTGTAGGCGTTGTCACGCCGCCCGAAGCGGTTGTAGATGCGGACGATCGCTTCCAGGTAAACGAGGATCTGCTGCCACGGTATGAAGGCGCTGATTTCGCTGGCGATGAGGGGTGTGCGGCCCATGCCCCCGCCCACCAGCACCCGAAAGCCCACTTCGCCCAAGCTGTTGCGATGCAATTCCAGCCCGATGTCGTGCCAGGCGATGGCGGCGCGGTCTTCGCGGGCGCCGCTCACGGCGATCTTGAACTTGCGCGGCAGGAAGGCGAACTCGGGGTGCAGGGTGCTCCATTGCCGAAGAAGTTCGCAGTAGGGGCGGGGGTCCACCACCTCGTCGGCAGCCGCGCCGGCCAGGGCATCGCTGGTGATGTTGCGGATGCAATTGCCGCTGGTCTGGATGCCGTGCATGTCCACTTCGGCCAACAGGTCCATCACATCGGCTGCGCGGTTCAGTGCGATCCAGTTGAACTGCAGGTTCTGCCGCGTGGTGAAGTGGCCCCAGCCGCGGTCGAATTCATCGGCGATTCGGGCCAGTTGGCGCAGCTGCGTGCTGCTGATGGCTCCGTAGGGCACGGCCACCCGCAGCATCGGCGCGTGGCGCTGCACATACCAGCCGTTCTGCAGGCGCAAGGGTCGGAATTCCTCGTCCCCCAGGGTGCCCGCCAAATGCCGTTCGAGTTGGTCACGGAATTGCGCAGCGCGGGCGCGCACGAAGCGCTTGTCGAAGTCGGTGTAGCGGTACATCGTGGGGTGCCTCAGGCCCGTGCCCGATGGCCGGGCTTCGCGCGCACGCGGTGCGGGTGATTGAGGGTGTCGGGTTCTCGCAGCGTCATGGAGCCGCGTATGCTAGTAATC
>JBEAWD010000250.1:0-3765 GCA_041160585.1 Pseudomonadota bacterium
GACGTGCGGCCAGGCTTGGGGGTCTGCCGCCGCATCCCGATCATTGCCCCCGCCAGCAGCGCACTCGATGTCACCGAGGCGCTCGATCAGGGCCGCCCGGTAGCGCTGCAACTGCGCGCGCCGTTCCTCGGGTGTGGCCTGGCCCTCGTCGGCGATGTCGTCGGCCGTGCGCGCGTAGTGGTACAGGGCCACCACAGCCGGGCGCAATGCCGGTGGGCACAGCACCGACGCCACGGGGAAGTTTTCGTAATGGTCCACGCTCATGGCCGGCCCATTGTCGCCCGGTCAGCGCCCGCCCGTGACCGGAGTAAACTACCGGGTTTGCCGCGAAACACCCTGCGCGGGTGGCGAAATTGGTAGACGCACCAGGTTTAGGTCCTGACGCCAGCGATGGTGTGGGGGTTCGAGTCCCCCCCCGCGCACCACGATTGCCGGCGTGCCGCTTGCCACCGCCCACCGCGGCGCAAGCGGCACGTCGACTGAACCCAGGCCGATTCGTCGGTCATTCCCGAGACGACAGACAGAGAGTCCCACCATGACGGTCACCGTTGAAACCCTTGAGAAGCTCGAGCGGCGCATCACGCTTGTACTGCCGGCCGACACCATCAACAACGAAGTGCAGACCCGGCTGAAGAAGCTGGCCCGCACCGTCAAGGCCGACGGCTTCCGCCCGGGCAAGGTGCCCATGAGTGTCGTGGCCCAGCGCTATGGCTACTCGGTGCAGTACGAAGTGGTCAATGACAAGGTCGGCGAGGCCTTCGCCAAGGCCGCCGACGAGGCCGCGCTGAAGGTGGCCGGCATGCCCCGCATCAGCCAGAAGGACGAGGCACCGGAAGGCGCCCTGGCCTTCGACGCCACCTTCGAGGTCTATCCCGAGGTGCAGATCGGCGACCTGGCCACCGCCGAGGTGGAGAAGGTCAAGGCCGAGGTCACCGATGCGGCCATCGACAAGACACTGGACATCCTGCGCAAGCAGCGCCGCACCTTCGCCCAGCGCGCTGCGGCCGAAGGTGCCGCTGAAAACGACCGCGTGACCATCGACTTCGAAGGCAAGATCGACGGCGAGCCTTTCGAAGGCGGCAAGGCCGAGGCCTTCCAGTTCATCATCGGCGAAGGCCAGATGCTGGAGCAGTTCGACAAGGCCGTGCGCGGCATGAAGGTGGGCGACAGCAAGACCTTCCCGCTGCAGTTCCCGGCCGATTACCACGGCAAGGACGTGGCCGGCAAGGAAGCCGACTTCCTGGTGACGATGAAGAAGGTCGAGCAGCAGCACCTGCCCGAGATCGACGACGCCTTCGCCAAGTCGCTGGGCATCGCCGACGGCACGGTCGACGGCCTGCGCGCCGATGTGAAGAAGAACCTGGCGCGCGAGGTGAAGTTCCGTGTGATCAATCGCAACAAGGCCGCCGTCATGGACGCCCTGGTGAAGGTGAGTACCCTGGACCTGCCCAAGGCCCTGGTGCAGGGCGAGGTGGAGCGCATGGTGGAAGGCGCCCGCGCCGACCTCAAGCAGCGCGGCTTCAAGGACGCCGACAAGATGGAGCTTCCCGGCGAGGTGTTCACCGAGCAGGCCGAGAAGCGCGTGCGCCTGGGCCTGGTGGTGGGCGAATTGGTGCGCACCCACAAGCTGCAGGCCAAGCCCGAACAGCTGCAGTCCCACATCGAGGAAATCTCCCAAAGCTACGAGAAGCCCGCTGAAGTGATGCGTTGGTACCTGAGCGACCGCAACCGCATGGCCGAGGTGGAGGCCATCGTGGTGGAGAACAACGTGGCCGATTTCGTGCTGGCCCAAGCCAAGGTGTCCGAAAAGGAAGTACCCTTCGACGAGCTGATGGCGCAGTCCTGAAAAGGAAGGGAAAGAGCATGAGCGTGATCGACCCCCAAAATCTGGGCATGGTGCCCATCGTCATTGAAACCTCGGGCCGCGGCGAGCGTGCGTACGACATCTACAGCCGCCTGCTGCGCGAGCGCGTGGTCTTCCTGGTGGGGCCGGTGAACGACGCCACGGCCAACCTGGTGGTGGCGCAGTTGCTGTTCCTGGAGTCCGAGAACCCGGACAAGGACATCTCGCTCTACATCAACTCGCCCGGCGGCAGCGTCAGCGCGGGCATGTCGATCTTCGACACGATGAACTTCATCAAGCCCGATGTGTCGACACTGTGCATGGGCATGGCCGCCTCGATGGGTGCCTTCCTGCTGTCGGCCGGCACCAAGGGCAAGCGCTTCGCACTGCCCAACAGCAAGGTCATGATCCACCAGCCCCTGGGCGGTACCCAAGGCCAGGCCACCGACATCGAGATCCACGCCCGTGAAATCCTCAAGACGCGTGAGCAGCTCAACAAGATCCTGGCCGAGCGCACCGGGCAGCCCTTGGAAAAGATCCAGGCCGACACCGAGCGCGACTACTACATGAGCGCCGCCGAGGCCAAGGAATACGGCCTGGTCGACCAGGTGATCGACAAGCGCGCCTGATGCACAATTGGGAACACGACACGGATCTGACACAGGCGAACTGATTCCACATGCCAGAAAAGAAGGGCTCCTCCAGCGAAAAAGTGCTCTATTGCAGCTTCTGCGGCAAGAGCCAGCACGAGGTGAAGAAGCTGATCGCCGGCCCGTCTGTGTTCATCTGCGACGAATGCATCGAGCTGTGCAACGACATCATCCGTGACGAGGCACCGCCCGAGGCCGCGCCATCCAAGGCCGGCAAGTCCGACCTGCCCACGCCCTCCGAGATCAAGGACAGCCTCGACCAGTACGTGATCGGGCAGGACACGGCCAAGCGCATCCTGTCGGTGGCCGTGTACAACCATTACAAGCGCCTGAAGCACATGGGCGCCAACGGCAAGGACGAGGTGGAGCTGTCCAAGAGCAACATCCTGCTCATCGGCCCCACCGGATCGGGCAAGACGCTGCTGGCGCAGACCCTGGCGCGCCTGCTGAACGTACCCTTCGTGATCGCCGACGCCACCACCCTGACCGAAGCCGGTTATGTGGGCGAGGATGTCGAGAACATCATCCAAAAGCTGCTGCAGAACTGCAACTACGAAGTGGAGCGTGCGCAGCGTGGCATCGTCTACATCGACGAGATCGACAAGATTTCCCGCAAGGCCGACAACCCCTCCATCACCCGCGATGTGTCGGGCGAGGGCGTGCAGCAGGCCCTGCTGAAACTGGTCGAAGGCACCATGGCCAGCGTGCCGCCCCAAGGCGGGCGCAAGCACCCCAACCAGGATTTCCTGCAGATCGACACCACCAACATCCTGTTCATCTGTGGCGGCGCCTTCGATGGCCTGGAAAAGGTGATCCAGAACCGCACGGAAAAGTCCGGTATCGGTTTCTCGGCCTCGGTGCAGTCCAAGAGCGAGAAGAAAGCCTCCGAACTGTTCCGCGATGCCGAGCCGGAAGACCTCATCAAGTTCGGCCTGATTCCTGAACTCGTTGGTCGCCTGCCGGTGGTGGCCACCCTGGGCGAGCTCACCGAAGATGCGATGGTGCAGATCCTGACCCAACCCAAGAACGCGCTGGTCAAGCAGTACGAGCGCCTGTTCGCCATGGATGGGGTGGAACTCGAGGTGCGGCCGTCGGCCCTGGGCGCCATTGCCCGCAAGGCCCTGGCCCGCAAGACCGGTGCGCGCGGCCTGCGCTCGATCGTCGAGCACTCCCTGATCGACACCATGTTCGACCTGCCCACGCTGGACGGCGTGGCCAAGGTGGTGGTCGATGAGCACAACATCGACGAGGGCACCAAGCCCCTGTTGGTGT
>JBEAWD010000264.1:0-4327 GCA_041160585.1 Pseudomonadota bacterium
GCGAGATTCGGCTGACCAGCTCGGCCGGCTTCATGATCATGTCCGACAGCGCATAGTTCTGGCGCTCACGCCCACCCACGCGGGTGCGCAGCGTGGCCTGTGAGAGATCGATGTCGGTCTCGATGACAGGACCGAACACGCCAAAGCCCGGCAATCCTTTGGCACGCGTCCATTGGGCGAAGGTGGCGTCACGGTTGAGCAGTTCGATGGCCGTGATGTCGTTGGCGCAGGTGTAGCCGGCAATGTGCCCAGCCGCTTCTTCTGCGCTGACCCGATGGGCGGAGCATCCGATCACGATGGCCAGCTCGCCTTCGTAGGCCACTCGGCCCAACGCCTCATCGGCGGCGGGGGTGGTGCTGCCGGGGCCAGCCAGGCTGCCGGGCGCCTTGATGAAGTACAGCGGCTCGGGCGGTGCGGTCCAACCGTTCTTGTCGGCCAAGGCCTGGAAGTTGTTCCACAGGCCCACCACGGTGCGGGGCTCGCAGGGCGGCAGCAGCTGCACCGCGCTCAGATCCAGCACCTCGCCCGAGGGTGTCTTGTCCCCGAACAGTTCACCGCGATAGGCGATCACGCGCTCGTTTTCGAGCACACCAAAACCGATTTGCCCATCGCGGGCATAGCGCAGCCATTTCATGCTGACGATCCTTCAGAAAGGAGCGCTCGACTTCAGCGCGAAGAAGATCCCTTGCGCGACGCGCGAGGGGCTTGGGGACTGCGTGTGGAACGGGAATCGCTGGGCTGGTGGCGCGCGCCCTTGGGGGCTGTCGAGCCTTTGGGTGAAACGCCAGCGGGTGATGTGCCGGTTTCCCTCGGGGGCAAGCCAGTGTGTTGAGTCAGGATTCGGCCCTGTGTGACACCCGAGGTGCGCGCCCCGGTGGGCGTGCTGTTCTTGCGCCTGGCGCTCTGGTAGCTGCCGTCGGTCTGCGGCTGCCAGGTGGGAATCAGGTGGTGCTTGCCGTTTCCAATCAGGTCGGCTCGGCCCATGGCCTTGAGCGCCTCGCGCAGCAGGGGCCAGTTGTTGGCATCGTGATAGCGCAGGAAGGCCTTGTGCAGGCGACGGCGCTTCTCGCCTCGCACGATGTCAACCTTTTCCGAACGCGACTCGTCGCGCGTGACACCCTTCAAGGGGTTGCGGAAGGTGTGGTACATGGCCGTGGCCGTGGCCATGGGACTGGGGTAGAAGGTCTGCACCTGGTCGGCGCGGAAGCCGTTCTTCTTCAGCCACAGGGCCAGGTTCATCATGTCCTCGTCCGTCGTACCCGGATGGGCCGCGATGAAGTACGGAATCAGGAACTGCTGCTTGCCCGCCTCGGCACTGAACTTGTCGAAGAGTTCCTTGAACCGGTCATAGGTGCCCATGCCGGGCTTCATCATCTTGGACAAGGGGCCGCCCTCGGTGTGTTCGGGCGCAATCTTCAGGTAACCGCCCACGTGGTGCGTCACCAACTCCTTCACGTACTCGGGTGACTCAACCGCCAGGTCGTAGCGAAGGCCCGAGCCGATCAGGATCTTCTTGACGCCCTTGAGGGCACGGGCACGGCGGTAGAGCTTGATCAGCGGGCCGTGATCGGTGTTCAGATTGGGGCAGATGCCCGGGTAGACGCAACTGGGCTTGCGGCACGCCGCCTCGATTTCGGGGCTCTTGCAGCCGATGCGGTACATATTGGCCGTGGGGCCGCCCAGGTCGCTCACCACACCGGTGAAGCCCTTGACCTTGTCTCGGATGTCCTCGATCTCTCGGATGATCGAGTCTTCACTGCGGCTTTGGATGATGCGGCCTTCGTGCTCGGTGATGGAGCAGAAGGTGCAGCCCCCGAAGCAGCCGCGCATGATGTTCACGCTGAAGCGGATCATCTCCCAGGCTGGGATCTTGGTGCTGTGGTCATGGCTGCCATTGGCATCGGCGTACACCGGGTGCGGACTGCGCGCATACGGCAGATCGAACACGTGGTCCATCTCCGCGGTGGTCAGCGGGATCGGCGGCGGGTTGATCCACACCTCGCGTGCGGTGTGACCCTCGCCGTGCCGCTGCACCAGCGCGCGGGCATTGCCCGGGTTGGTCTCCAGGTGCAGCACCCGGCTGGCGTGGGCATAGAGCACGGGGTCGCTCTTGACCTGTTCGTAGGCCGGTAGACGGATCACGGTGCGCTCGCGCGGCGTAACCAAGGCTCTCGCGTCCTGTTTGACCAGGGGCCGGCGCACCAGACGGATCGGTTGTTCGGCCGCCCCAAGGCCCGCGGGTACCGGTGAATCCGCCGGCGCCCCGGCTTGCAAGCCCGGTGCCTGGGCGGCGTCGGCCGCCTGGCAGCTTTCGCCGTTGGCTGCCGCGTTCTCCTCCATCCCCAGATAGGGATTGAGCAGCGCATCGATCTTGCCGGGACGGTCCACGTCGGTGGAATCGACCTCGAACCAACCATGCAGATCGGCATCATCAGGCCGGCGCATGAAGGCGGTCCCACGAACATCGGTGATGGACTCGATGGGCTGCTTACGCGCCAGTCGGTGGCTCACCTCCACGATGGCCCGCTCGGCATTGCCGTACAGCAGCAGGTCGGCCTTGCTGTCGATCAGCACCGAGCGGCGGACCTTGTCCTGCCAGTAGTCATAGTGGGCGATTCGGCGCAGGCTGGCCTCGATGCCACCGATGATCACCGGCACGTCCTTGAAGGCCTCCTTGCAGCGCTGGGTGTAGACCAGCGTGGCGCGGTCGGGTCGCTTGCCGGCCACCCCACCGGGCGTGTAGGCATCGTCGTTGCGCACCTTGCGATCAGCCGTGTAGTGGTTGATCATCGAATCCATATTGCCCGCGGCCACGCCGAAATACAGATTCGGTCGGCCCAAGGCCTTGAACGGTTCGGCGCTGTTCCAGTCGGGTTGCGCGATGATGCCCACTCGAAATCCCTGCGCCTCCAGCGTTCGGCCGATCACCGCCATGCCGAAGCTGGGGTGGTCGACATAGGCATCCCCGGTGACGATGATGATGTCGCAAGAGTCCCAACCGAGCGCCTGCATTTCGGCGCGACTCATGGGCAGGAAGGGTGCGGTACCGAAACGCTTGGCCCAATACGGGCGATAGGCCGTCAGGGCCTTCTCGCCCGGCTCCTTGGCCTTGGCGTCGGCCTTCGCGGGGCGCGTCTCGGGCAAGGTGGCGGGCAGGTCCAAGGTGGCGGGCATGATGGGCTTAGGTTAACCCGCTATTGTCGCCGCTGGCCGTATCCTTCGCGGAATACGACCTGGCCAGTACCCCTGCACCATGCAGGGTTGGGTTCATGTCTGCGGCGAGGATTCCACCGAGCGTCAGTCCTCTTCGCCCAGGAATCCGCCACTCTGGTGGGCCCACAGTCGCGCATACAGGCCGTCGCGCGCCAACAATTCCGCGTGGGTCCCTTCCTCCACGATACGGCCCTTATCAAGCACGATGAGCCGGTCCATGGCGGCGATCGTCGACAAGCGGTGGGCAATGGCCACCACGGTCTTGCCCTCCATCAGCCGATACAGGCTGTCCTGGATGGCCACCTCCACTTCGGAGTCCAAGGCACTGGTGGCTTCGTCCAACAGCAGGATGGGCGCGTCCTTGAGCATCACCCGCGCAATCGCGATGCGCTGACGTTGACCGCCCGACAGCTTCACGCCGCGCTCGCCCACGTGTGCGTCGTAGCCCGAGCGGCCCTTGGGGTCGGTCAGGTGCAGGACGAAATCATGCGCCTGCGCGCGGCGGGCAGCGGCCACCATCGCCTCGTCATCCGCATCGGGCCGTCCGTACAGGATGTTCTCCCGAACCGAGCGGTGCAGCAGCGAGGTGTCCTGCGTCACCATGCCGATCTGCGCGCGCAGGCTGTCCTGCGTCACGCCGCGGATGTCCTGCCCGTCGATCAGCACATGGCCGCCACGCACGTCATAGAAGCGCAGCATCAGGTTCACGATGGTGCTCTTGCCGGCGCCAGACCGCCCCACCAGACCGATCTTCTCGCCCGGCCGGATGCGCAGGTTCAGGTGCTCCAACACCAGGGGCGAGTCAGCCGCAGCACCATAGGCGAAATCCACGCCCCGGAACTCCACCTCGCCGCGCTGAACCTGCAAGGGCTTCGCATCTGCGGCATCCACCACCGTGGGGGCTCGGCTGAGGGTTGTGATGCCATCCTGCACCGTACCGATGTGTTCGAACAGTGCGGCAAACTCCCACATGATCCAGTGCGAGATGCCGTTCAGGCGCAGCGCCATCGCGGTGGCCGCGGCCACCGCGCCGATGCCCACCTGGCCGCGGCTCCACAGCCACAGCGCGGTGCCGGCGATGCCGCCGATCAGCAGCATGCTCAGGCCGTGGATC
>JBEAWD010000267.1:0-3942 GCA_041160585.1 Pseudomonadota bacterium
GGTCGGCCCTGAGATGTTGGCCATCACGTCGCCCCCATGACGCCCGATCAATTCTTCCAACTGGCCAACCCGCTGGCCCTGCTGGGTTGGCTGGCCCTGGCCTTTTCGCCCAAGGCACCACGCTTGGCACAGTTCACCGCCGCCATCGCCGTTCCCGTGGTGCTGTCGGTCGGCTACACCGCGCTGGTGCTGGCCCATTGGAGCAGCAGCACGGGCGACTTCAACAGCCTCGACGGCGTGGCCGCGCTGTTTGAAAACCGTTGGCTGCTGCTGGCCGGCTGGGTGCATTACCTGGCCTTCGATCTGCTGGTGGGCGCCTGGGAAGCGCGAACGGCGCGCCGCGAAGGCATCCCCCACCTCCTCCTGCTGCCCTGCCTGTTGACGACCTTCCTGTTCGGTCCAGCGGGATACCTGATGTTCCAGGCACTGCGCGCCTCGCGGCAAAGGAAAGCCACACCATGAGGGCCGCCCCATGAAGGCGCTCGACCGGCTGCACGCCGATTCCCCCCGGTACACACCGCTGGCCTTGTTTCTCGCCATGACCATGGTCCCGGTCGTTGCGGCCCTGGCGCTGGACGCCCGCATCTTCCAAGGCATCCCGGTGTGGATCAAGCCTCTGAAGTTCCTGGTCTCGTTGGTCGTCTACCTGCTCACCCTGGCCTGGATGGCCCGCTTTGCGGATACCACCACGACCCAACGCGCAGGGTGGCGCTGGCATGAATGCGCGGTGGTGATGGCCGTGCTGCTGGAAATGGTGTGGATCGGAGGAGCCGCCGCAATGGGCGTGGGTTCGCACTACAACGTGTCCAACCGCCTGCTGGCGGTGACCTATCCGATGATGGGCCTGGCCGCGATTCTGTTGACCACCGCCTCCACCACCCTGGCGGTGGCCATCCACCGCAACCCGAACACGGGGCTGAGCCCGCCGCTCAAGAGTGGGTTGGTCTGGGGACTGGGCCTGACGCTGCCGCTGACCCTCATCACCGCGGGCACGCTGTCGGCCATGCCAGGCCATTGGGTGGGCGGCACCCCCAGCGACGCCGGCGGCCTGCCGCTGATGGGCTGGTCGCGCGACGGCGGCGACCTGCGCGTGGCCCACTTCTTCGCCACGCATGCGCTGCACGGGGTGCCGGCTCTGGTGTGTTTGGCTGCCCTCCTCAAGCGGGGTGACGCAGCAGGCGCCCGGTTCATCGCACCCGGCGTCGGTGCGCTCTACGCCGCGCTTGTATTCGGAACGTTTGGGCAGGCCTTGATGGGGCATCCTGTCCTTGCCGGCCGGGGTTGAAGACCGACCCCCGGCGTGACAGGCCGGTGCTAGAAGTCAATATCCATGCGGGATGCAGCCCGATTGGTATTCCAAAAAGTGGCTGTTTTTGTGCCGTTTTGGCCCGGGAACGGCCAAAGGTATTCCAAAAAGTCGGGGCAGTTCCTCATCCTCCAAGGCACGGTGTGCCGGGGCACAGAAGGCAGGCGCAGCGGCCGCCTTCAGCGGCCGAAAAACGGCAGAGGTTGCCGGTCGTCTTGGGCGATGGGTAGGCGGCACGACGCGCTGCCTCGGATGCTGTTGCGGTTCCGGTTGAGCGATTGCTTAGGCGTCGCCTCCAGGCCGACGTTTGATTTGTGCTTCAACGTACTGCTTCAGCACACCGTCCATGCGCGACTGCCAACCTTCGCCGGTCGAGCGGAAGAACTCGATCACCTCCGGGCTGTAGCGCACCGAAACGAGTTGCTTTCGGCTTGCAGACGGAGGGCGGCCGCGAAGCGCGCGCACCGCCACCATGCCGGCGAGCTGCTTGCTCGTGAGCGGCTGGGCATCTGGGTCGGCCTTGGCTGCAGCGGTGATCTTCCGATCCTCCGCGACGCTAGGCATCTGGATCGTCTGCTTCTTCAAGGGCTTGGACATAGCGCTTGACCTCTCGTCGGTTGGCGCGCCGAAGGCTGATGATCCTTCTGACGTCGGCTCGATCTACGAAGGCGACGTAGTACAGGATCTCTGTCTTCGGTGCGAGGGCCAGGACTCGCGTCTCCCCGTAGTCTTGCCTGTCATCGATCCAGAGCAGGGCAGCATCCCAGTCAAGCTCCTCTGCCAAGCTGAGGCTCAAACCATGCTTCTCGAAGTTGAGGCGATCTTTGTTGGGATCGAAGTCGAATCGCACGCTTTATTGTAGCTACAAAAAGCGGCTGTGTCTAGCAGTCTCGGTTTGCAACGCCTAACGTTTGAGCTAACCGGCGTGCGGCAGCGTGCGGCGACCGGGCCAGAATGAAATGAGGCCCGGGCGACGAACGCCGTTGCACGTCCGGTTGAGCATATGGTTAGGCAGCACCAACCGCACGCTCGAAGGCTTGCCTAGTTTGGGTCATGTAGACGGCTGGACCGTCAGGCGTTGCAATGACCCGCTCACGCACAAAACCCGCCTTCTCATAGCAGCGGATGGCTCGATGATTGCTTGGAGCCGGATCGGTTTGAATCCTGGTGACTTTCGGGTCTGCAAACAGAAGCTCGACCAGGGCGCGGACAAGCTTGGTTCCAAGACCTCGGTTCAACTGCAGCGGGTTGGCCAAGGACTGGTCGATACCTCGAACGCCTGGATCAGTTTCGTCTTCCCACCAACCGTCGCCGCACCCTAGCGCCGTATATGACTGTGCAAAGCCGATCGGTTCAGAGGCCCACATCGCGATGTACATGATGACGGGCTCTCGCCCCAGAATTCGTGGGCGATAGTGTTTGATCACTTCTCCAAGAGTGGGCCGCTCGGCCTCTCCGCCCCACCACTCGACGATGTGCGGCCGGTTGAGCCACTCATGAAGCATGGTCAGATCATGCTCTGTCATGAGCCTGAGCGTCACGGGTTCTGCGCTTGATAGCATGAAGCGTCGCTTCTGTGCGGCCTAACGTTCGAGCTAAGCTGCCCGCGGAGGCAGGCTGTGTAAGCCCGGCCTGTGATGATGCACCACGTGCCACAGGCCGGGCTTACACAGCCTGCCGTAGCGGGTCAGCTTGAGCGAGGGGTTAGGCTTCACCGGCAGGCGGCTCGGCGCTGGAAAGCCACCAGTCGGACCCAATGCACCAGGCGGTATGGTCCGGCGTGGTTCCCCGCCGCAGCGACCGGACCTCTTTCAGAGATTGGCGCTCCAACGCCGCCGTGAGCGAGGCTGATGTGGCGTCGTCTCGGGCGCCGATACACGGAATGAAGGCTGCGCGAATGAAGGCGTTCGCGTTGTAGGCGTTAACGCTGGCTCTCGTGACCTTGAGCATGACGCCGAAACCTTCGTTTGGGGTCAGCGGAAAGACCATTCGGCCCCCGACATTCAGGGCGTCGAGCCATACCGCAGGGGGATGTGTTGCTCCAGCATTGACGTAGATGACGTCGCACCTCGGCATTGCCGCAACATTGGCTGAATCCGCTTGAACTGTGACATGCGGAAGGTGGGCGAGATTCTTCGCGGCACGTTCAGCCAAGTCACTTTCCACTTCAAAGGCGGTGACCTGCCCCCGTGGGCCGACCATTGTGGCCAGCACTGCGGTGTAGTAGCCGGTACCAGCACCTATGTGAACGACTCTCTCTCCGGCGGCAGGCGCTGCTGCTGCAAGGCAACGAGCGTGCAACGAGGGTTGACCGTTGTTGATTTTCCGATCAGTCGCGAGGCCGATCAAGGCATCTTGGTACAGGACGCGAGGGTCATCGTCAACGCTCGTGACGTAGCCAGAGCCTACGAAGAAGGGCCACGGGCCAGGGCCGACATAGTCTTCTCTTGGGACTTCAGCGAACGCTGCGATCAGTCGCTCATCAGACGAACCCGCGCCACGAACTATGAACTCTGCGAAGAACTTGCGGTGTTGCTGAATTTCGGACATGGGAGTTCTGAAAGGGTGGAATGTGAAGCCTAACGTGAAGCTAACCGGCGTGCGGCAGCGTGCGGCGACCGGGCCAGAATGAAATG
>JBEAWD010000291.1:0-4103 GCA_041160585.1 Pseudomonadota bacterium
TTGCTCGGCCGGGTCTTCAGCCTTGTCCACGGCGGTGTAGGCCGCCGCATTCACGATCATGTGGGCCCCGGACTCGAAGGCCATCTCGGTGAGGCCGCCGATGTCGGACAGGTCGCCACCCGCGTCACGCCCCGGCGCGAACACCTCGCCCAGAGGCGCCAGGGCACGTTGCAGTTCCCAGCCCAGTTGGCCGTTCTTGCCCAACAGCAGAATCTTCATTCGGGGGTTCCGTTCAAGCGTACTGCTGTTGCACCCAGTCGCGGTAGGCGCCGCTTTGCACCCGCTGCACCCATTCAGGGTTGTTCAGGTACCACTGCACCGTCTTGCGGATGCCGGTTTCAAAGGTCTCCGCGGGCCGCCAGCCCAGCTCGCGTTCAATCTTGCGCGCGTCGATGGCGTATCGGCGGTCGTGGCCCGGGCGGTCCTTCACGTGCGTGATCAGGCGCTTGTAGGAGCCTTCCGCGCTGGGGCGAAGTTCATCCAACAGCGCGCACACCGTGTGCACGATCTCGATGTTGGGCTTCTCATTCCAGCCGCCCACGTTGTAGGTCTCACCCAAGCGCCCTGCCTCCAACACCCGGCGAATCGCGCTGCAGTGGTCCTTCACATACAGCCAGTCGCGCACCTGCATGCCGTCGCCGTACACCGGCAGCGGCTTGCCTGCCAGGGCGTTCACGATCATCAGGGGGATCAGCTTTTCGGGGAAATGGAAAGGCCCGTAGTTGTTGCTGCAGTTGGTGGTCAGCACCGGCAGGCCGTAGGTGTGGTGCCAGGCGCGCACCAGGTGGTCGCTGGCCGCCTTGCTGGCGCTGTAGGGGCTGTTGGGTTCGTAGGGATGCTTCTCGGTGAAGGGGGCATCCTGCGGGCCCAGGCTGCCGTACACCTCGTCGGTGCTCACGTGCAGGAAGCGAAAGGCGGTTTTCTCAGTGTCATTCAGGCCCGCCCAGTAACCACGCGCGGCTTCCAGCAGCGTGAAGGTGCCCTCGATATTGGTCTTCATGAAGGCGCCCGGGCCGTGGATCGAGCGGTCCACATGGCTTTCGGCCGCAAAGTGCACGATGGCGCGTGGCCGGTGCGTGGCCAAGAGTTTGTCGACCAACGTGCGGTCGGTGATGTCGCCCTTGACGAAGTGATGGAGTGCGTCGCCCTCAAGCGCCTGCAGGTTCTCCAGATTTCCCGCGTACGTCAGGGCGTCCAGGTTCACCACGCCTTCATTGGGGTGCGCCGCCCGCCAATCGAGCACAAAGTTGCTGCCGATGAAGCCGGCGCCGCCTGTCACTAAAATCATGGATTTGCTCCGGGTGAAGGTTGGCACGCCCGAATGGCGGAGTGCTTCATCTCCGTCCAACATTGTCGCGCGAAAGGCACCGTTTTCGGCGCCGGTGCGCGGCCCCACCCATCAAGCCGTTGTGCACCATGACCCCTAAGCTGTGGGCCCAGGCCCTGAGCGCGCACCAGGCGATTCGAGCCGCATGGGCCTGGATGGCGGGCCGAACGCTTGCTGGCATCCTGATGCCGGCGCTTGCCGCCCTCGCTGGTACAGCCGCGCAGGCCCAACCACTGACCTCGCAGGGCCCCACCGGGGTGGGCTTGGTTCCTACCGCCCTCGTTCAACGCCCCGGCGCCTTCACCTTTGACTACAGCAATGCCATGCCCGGCGCGCCGGATCCGAAGGGGCACAACTTCCTATTCGGGATGGGCCTGACCGATTGGCTGGAAGTGAACATGCGCCTGGCCACGAACACGGTGCAGTGCGATTTCTACTACGAAGCCTGCTACCGGCCTGGAGAGATCCGCGATCTTTCTGGCTCCTTCAAGCTGCAAGTGCCCATGCCCCTGCCCCGCGCCTGGGGCCTGAGCGCCGCCGTTGGCGCGGTGGATGTAGGCGGTGCAGCCAGTTTCTTCACCTCGCACTATGCGGTGCTGACCCGCAGCTGGACCGATGCCGAACTCAGCGTGGGCATGGCACGGGGGCAGGTGCCCACCGCCTTGCTGGACGGCCCGATGGTCGCCTTCACCGTTCATCCTTGGAAGCCGCTGACCCTCAGCGTTCAGCAGGTACATGGCCTGCGCACCGCTCATGCCGTGGTGACTCAGCCGATTCCAGGCACATTGATGTCCGCCTACATCGGGGGTACGCGCGTGCTGTCCGATACAGCCCGTTCACCCACCCACACCTCGCAATGGGCTCAGCTGGGACTGAGCATGCCCTTGGGTGGGCGGATGGGTGAGCGCAGTCATTTCCGGCAAGATGACCACGCCCATCGCACCGTTCGTGCGTTGGCTGTGGCCGATTTGCTGCCTGCTTTGCGGGCGCAGAAGTTGGGGCAGGCTGCCGTGCGCCGCTTGGCCGATGGTTCCATGGTCGTGGCCATCGAGAACACCCACTTTCCCCTGGATGTCTTGGACGCCCTGGGTGTGGCGCTGGGCGTGCTGGCGGGTTTGCCCGAGAAAGAAGTGCCGCAGGTCACGGTGGAGATCAGCTCGCGTGGCCTGCCTGTGGTGCAGGCGCAAGCTTCCGTGCGCTGCCTAAGGGAGTGGTTGGAACACAACGCCTACTGCGGCGATCTGGAGTTTGCCGCGATGACGCATCGCGCGCCCTTGCAGGCGCGCGCCGCATCGCGCCGCTGGTGGTCCATCGCAGGCCGGCCGGATATGGTCCTCACGCCCTTGGTGAGCTCCACCATCGGCACGGAAGTGGGCGCTTTTGATGCCGACTTCGGCGTCAACGCCAATCTGATCGTGCCGCTTTGGAAGGGGGCCAGCTTCGACTACGCCTACAACTTTCAGCTCGAGCAACCGACCAAGGCCTTCAGAAAAGGCGGCTTGTTCGCTGACAGCCGTCTGTTGGAGGGCAAGGTGCGGCACATGATGCACCAGGTGTTGGAAGTGCCTCAGCTGAACACCTACCTGCGCGCCAGTGTGGGTATCGGCTTCGCCGTTTTCGAAGGCCGGCACTTTGAATCGCTCACCACCAGCACCAATGGCCGTCATCGCTTGGCCTTGAGTCGAGGCAGTTTCTACGGCCCGTATGAGCTTGACCCGCTGTTCAAGCTGCCGCTTCTGGACATTCCGCGTGAGCGCACCTACCGCTTGGCCCGCTACCGCTATGCCTGGGACGATCGGGCGCGGGTCACCACCGAAGTCACCACCGGCAAATTCTTCAATGGCGACGAAGGCACCGCTGTTCTCACCCGCTTTCACCACGGCGACGCCAGCTATGCGGCGTACATCCGCCGTTCCAAGATGCCCGATCGCGACCGCCCGGTGGCCTTCGCGGGGTTCCAGTTCTCGATTCCCCTGACGTTTCGCCGTTCGGTGGGTCCTTCGGCCTTCAGCCTACGGGGTACCACGGACTTCCAGTACTCCATCGAATCAAAGGTAGGTGAGCGCGACAACCTGATCACCCGCAGTTATGGCGAGGTACCGTTGTTCGGAGAGCACCTGGCGCGTTTGCTCAACCGCGACCGCAATGGCCAGGCCTATTTCGATTCCACGCGTTGGCGTATTCGCGACGCCTTCCTCACCCTCACCCGCGATTGAGGCCCGACAGGCGATAATCGGGGCACATGTCTGAATCTCCCCCATCTGCATCGGCTGAGTCCGGTGCCGTCGAAGCGCCCGCGCGATTCGATACCTTGCCTCTGGATCCCAAGCTGCTCAAGGCCGTGGCCGACCAGGGCTACATGACCATGACGCCCATCCAGGCCAAGGCGATTCCCATCGTGTTGGCCGGCCGGGATGTGATGGGCGCCGCGCAAACCGGTACCGGCAAAACCGCTGCCTTCTCCATTCCCCTGCTGCAGCGCATGCTCAAGCATGAGAACGCGAGCATGTCGCCTGCCCGCCACCCGGTGCGGGCCCTGGTGTTGGCGCCCACTCGTGAACTGGCCGACCAGGTGGCCAACAACGTGAAGGCCTATGCCAAGCACACGCAGCTGCGCAGCGTGGTGGTGTTTGGTGGTATCGACATGAAGCCGCAGACGGCCGAACTGAAAAAGGGCGTGGAGGTGCTGATCGCCACCCCGGGCCGGCTGCTCGACCACATCGAGGCCAAGAACTGCGTGCTCAACCAGGTCGAGTACGTGGTGCTGGACGAAGCC
>JBEAWD010000293.1:0-11587 GCA_041160585.1 Pseudomonadota bacterium
GCAGCACGTGCGCCCCTTCGCGACGAAGGCCTGGCACTGCAACGCCGGGCTTCCCGCCTGATGGCGGCACAGGCGCAACAGGTGACCCAGGCACAGCGGCGCCTGCAGCAGACGCAGTCGCGCATTCAGGCACAGGACCCTCGTGCCGTTCTGAGCCGAGGCTATGCGTGGGTCAGCAATGCACGGGGTACCCCGCTGACGTCGGTATCGCAGGTTGCCCTTGGTGATGCCCTGAACGCGGTGTGGCACGATGGGTCGGCCCTGGTGCGGGTGGAGTCGGTGCAGGTGGGCCCGGACGACAAGAACCCACGCCCGGCTTGAGGTGGCCGGCGGTGCCTACAATCCCTCATCGTTTGTCATTCACACCCCGAAAGTCACCATGGAACACACACTGCCCGCACTACCGTACGGCCTGGACGACCTGGCCCCGCACTACAGCCGTGAAACGCTGGAGTTCCACCACGGCAAGCACCACAACGCCTATGTGGTGAACCTGAACAACCTGCAGAAAGGCACCGAGTACGAGGCCCTGGACCTGGAATCCATCATCAAGAAGGCGCCCAACCCCGGTCCCGTGTACAACAATGCCGCCCAGATCTGGAACCACACCTTCTTCTGGCACTGCATGAAGCCCAATGGCGGTGGAGAGCCCAGCGGCGCGTTGGCCGCGGCCATCAACGCCAAGTGGGGCAGCTATGCCGCCTTCCGCGAGGCCTTCGTGAAATCGGCCGTGGGGAACTTCGGCTCGGGTTGGACCTGGCTCGTGAAGAAGGGCGACGGCTCGGTGGACATCGTCAACACCGGTGCCGCTGGCACGCCGCTCACGGGTGCCGACAAGGCCCTGTTGACCGTGGATGTGTGGGAGCACGCCTACTACATCGATTACCGCAACCTGCGTCCGAAGTTCGTGGAGACCTTCCTCGACAAGCTGGTCAACTGGGAATTCGCGCAGACCAATTTCGCTTGATCGTCATCGGGCTGCCCAAAGGGCTTGGCCCGACGGCGGCGATAAGGGGGCCCTCGGGCCCCTTTTTCATTGGTTCATTTGAAGATGTCGCCGGTGATGCGGTCACCGGGCTTTAGCCCCCGTTTGGCGAACCAGCCCGCATTCATCTCCAGGGCATAGCGTGCTGGCCGAATCGAGCAGTGGCTGTCCAACTTGAGCGGCTTCATCTCCTCGATGTTGAGGATCGTGCCGTCGTCCTTCAGAAAGGCAATCGACAGGGGAATCAGCGTGTTCTTCATCCAAAAGCACAGCGGCTCGGGCTGATCGAAGACGAAGATCATGCCGGCGTGTTGGGGCATGCTCTTGCGGTGCATGAGTCCGATCGCCCGCTCCCCGGGCGTGCGCGCCACCTCGGCGCTGATGCGGTGCATGCCGGCGTTCAGGGAGATGGTGGCCAGTTGCTGGGGGGCATCTTGTGCCGCCGCAGGTTGAATGACGACGGCCATCAGCGCCCAGCCGATGAGCCGTATTGACGCGAAGTGGGGCAGGGTTAGAGCAGTCATTTGATCTTCGTCATGGCAAGCGGGCGGGTATCGCCCGAACAATGGGCCGCGAACCCCGGCACTCGCTGGGGTAAAGCCCTGTGATGACACTCGAAGTATCCACTCCGGCCAGACCCGGGACCGAACAGCCTTGCGCAGGCGCGGATCCTGCGCCCTGGGTGGAGTCCGCTCTGTGGCTGCAGGGCATGCACTGTGCTGCCTGTGCCGGCTTGATTCAGTCCGCGATCTTGGATGTGGACGGTGTGCGAACGGCTGAGGTCAGCGCTGCGCAGCAACGGGTCAAGGTCAGCTGGAATCCCGCGCGGGCTGATCTCGCATCGATCATTCGGGCCATCGAGCGAGCCGGCTACGGGGCTGAGATCGATGACGGGCAGGCAAGCCATGAGGCCCGAGCCCGTGAGCGCAAGCGCCTGCTTTGGCCCCTGTTTGTGGCCTGGTTCTGCGCCATGCAGGTCATGATGCTGGCCACCCCGTCTTACGTGGCCGCATCCCATGACATCAGCCCCGATTTGGCGCAGTTGATGAATTGGGCGCAATGGCTGCTGTGCCTGCCGGTCATGCTGTTTTCTGCGCGGCCCTTTTTTCAGCAGGCCGCGCGCGCGCTTTGGACAGGGCGCATCACGATGGATGTGCCCGTGGCGGTGGGCATGCTGGTCATGTTCCTGGCCAGCACCGTGGCGACATTTGCGCCTTCGGGCCCGCTTGGGAGCGAGGTCGTGTTCGATTCCCTGTCCATGTTCGCGGCCATCCTGCTGACCGGACGTTGGGTGGACATGCAGCTGCGCCATCGGGCGGCGCAGTCCCTGGAGCGCTTGCTTCACGAGGCACCGCAATCGGTCCAGCGCTTGGACGATTCGGGCGCGGTGCGCCTGGTCGGCCGGGCGGAATTGAAGCTCGGTGACCGGTTGCGGGTGTCCGCCGGCGAACAGTTCCCCGCGGACGCGGTGATCCTCAAGGGCAGTACGCAGGTGCGGGAATCCTTGATGACGGGTGAGTCCTTGCCGGTCCTGCGCGAACCGGGTCAATCGGTGTGGTGCGGCAGCGTCAATGAAGGGCCTCCGGTGGAGGTGTGCGTCACCGCCTTGGGGACGGACACCCGCTGGGCGCGCCTGGTGGACATGGCCGAGCGCGCAGCGATGGAGCGGCCGCCGTTGGTGCAACTGGCGGATCGATGGGCGGCGCCCTTCCTGTGGGGCGTGATGGCCCTGGCCCTGTTGGCCGCTGCTGTCTGGTGGTGGGTGGACCCTGCCCGTTCCTTGTGGGTTGCCGTGGCCGTCTTGGTGGTGACCTGCCCATGCGCCTTGTCCCTGGCGGCACCGGCTGCCTTGACGTCTGCGGCGCGCGCTTATGCACGCGAAGGCGTACTGATGCAAAGAATGGCGGCCATTGAGGATCTGGCGGCCATCGATCAGATGGTCTTCGACAAGACCGGGACGCTCACGCAAGACCGCCTGAGCCTCGTTGCGATCAGGACCGAATCGGCAGGGGTGTCGCCCATGGCTGCGCTGTCGAAGGCATCGACGCTGGCGGCTTGGTCACGTCATCCCGCCTCCCGTGCCGTGTTGGAGGCCGCATCCACGTTGCCCGCTTCCATGCAGGATTGGTCGCATGTGCAAGAACGCCCTGGTCTGGGGGTGGAGGCCGTTGACAGGCAAGGGCAGCGGTGGCGATTGGGCCGTCGGCAGTGGGTCTGTGGTGCGGCACACGGCACCGGCCCGGAGGCGGTCACTGGCACGGCAGCCGGCGCGGCCCACAGCGCAGTGCCGGAGGGTTTGACACTGGCCTTCGGGCCCCTGGGCCAGCCCCAGGCGGAGTTCGACCTCCAGGACACGGTGCGTCCGGATGCGCAACAGGCGGTTCGTGAATTGGCCACCATCGGCGTGTCGGGCAGCGTCATGTCGGGGGACGCGCCCCATCGAGTGGCCGCGGTGTCGGCATCCCTGGGGCTTCCGGTCCTGCGGTCAGGGGCTTTGCCCCAGGACAAACAGGCCATCGTGGCCGCGTTGCAGCGCAGCGGGCATGTTGTGGCGATGGTGGGCGATGGCATCAACGACGCACCGGTGTTGGGCCAGGCCCAGGTCTCCATCGCGATGGGGCACGGCTCTGCGGCCACGGTGGCTCGTGCCGACTTCGTGATCGTGTCGTCCAGCCTTCAGGTGCTGCCGCAGTTGGTGAAGCGAGCACGCCTGACGCGGGCTGTGATTCGACAAAACCTCACGTGGGCGCTCGTCTACAACCTGTCGGCGATTCCACTGGCCTTGCTCGGTTGGCTTCCACCCTGGGCCGCGGGACTGGGTATGACCCTGAGTTCATTGCTGGTCGTATTCAACAGCCGTCGGGCCGGTTTTGCCCTGCGCGCCTGAGCGCCTCAGCGCCTGCGCGCTTCAACCCTTGGAGAGTCCCTGATGGAAATCCTATACCTCCTGATCCCCTTGTCGGCTGTTCTGGTACTGCTCATCCTGGGCGTGTTCGGCTGGGCGGTCCACCGTGACCAGTTTGAAGATTTGGACCGCGAGGGCGTGCGAATCCTGGACGAGCGCGCTTGATGAAGATCAAGGATCGATTGATTCCAAATCGAAACAATTCACCGTGTTGATGCGTTTCAGTGGTTGGACAAGGAGACCGGCATGACCCAGCAAGCAATTGGCGAAGACCGTGTGCAGGAGGAGGTGTACGCCGACGCGCCGGTGCGCCTGTTTGCATTGGCGGCCGTGGTGTGGGGCGTGGTCGGGATGGCAGTTGGCGTGTTCATCGCCGCGCAGCTGGCTTGGCCCGAGCTGAACTTCGGCGTTCCCTGGCTTAGCTATGGTCGCCTCAGACCCTTGCACACCAATGCGGTGATTTTCGCCTTCGGCGGATGTGCGCTCTTTGCCACGTCTTATCACGTGGTCCAGCGAACCGGCCAGACCCGCTTGTTTGCGCCCGGTCTGGCGATGTTGACCTTCATCGGGTGGCAGGCGGTGATCGTGCTGGCGGCCATCAGCCTTCCCCTGGGTATCACCAGTGGAAAGGAGTACGCGGAACTGGAGTGGCCGATCGATCTGTTGATTGCGGTGGTGTGGGTGTCCTACGCCGTCGTGTTCTTCGGCACCATCGCCAAGCGGCGTGTTCAGCACATCTACGTGGCCAATTGGTTCTTCGGTGCCTTCATCTTGACCGTGGCGCTGCTGCACATCGTCAACTCGGCGGCCATTCCGGTCAGCCTGACCAAAAGCTACAGCGCCTATGCCGGCGTTCAGGATGCCATGGTGCAGTGGTGGTACGGCCACAACGCGGTGGGCTTCTTCCTGACCGCCGGCTTCCTGGGAATGATGTACTACTACATCCCCAAGCAGGCCGAGCGGCCGGTGTACTCCTATCGCTTGTCGATCGTGCACTTCTGGGCACTCATCTTCACGTACATGTGGGCGGGCCCGCACCATCTTCACTACACCGCGCTGCCTGATTGGGCGCAAAGCATCGGCATGCTGTTTTCGCTCGTGCTGCTGGCGCCCAGTTGGGGCGGCATGATCAACGGGATCATGACCTTGTCGGGCGCATGGCACAAGCTGCGCGACGACCCCATCCTCAAGTTTCTGATCGTGTCCTTGTCGTTCTACGGCATGAGCACTTTCGAGGGGCCGATGATGTCGATCAAGACGGTCAACGCCCTGAGCCATTACACGGATTGGACCGTGGGGCATGTGCACAGCGGTGCGTTGGGTTGGGTGGGCCTGATCTCCATGGGAGCGCTGTACCACCTCATCCCCCGCATGTTTGGCCAGACACGGATGTTCAGCACACGCGCCATCGAGCTTCACTTTTGGGTGGCCACCATCGGCATCGTGCTTTACATCGCGGCCATGTGGATAGCCGGCGTCATGCAGGGACTGATGTGGCGCGCCGTCAACCCTGATGGGACCCTTGCCTGGAGCTTCGTGGAAAGCGTCAAGGCGACCTATCCCTACTACGTGGTCCGCTTGGTTGGGGGCGTGCTGTACCTGGGCGGCATGCTGATCATGGCGTGGAACGTGATGAAAACCGTTCAGGCCGGTCGTTCGCAGCCGGTGGCGATTCCGCTGCGGGTTGTGCACGCCTGACCTGGCACTTGAAGGATTGAACATGTCTGCAAGCACCAAGCCCACCGGCCACGAGCGGATCGAGACCAACAATGTTCTGATGATCGTGCTGATTCTGCTGACCGTGGCGGTCGGCGGGATGGTGGAGATCATTCCCCTGTTCTTCCAGCGATCCACCACGCAGGCCGTCGAGGGCCTCAAGCCCTACGGGGCGCTGGAGCTGGCCGGCCGAGACATCTACGTGCGTGAGGGTTGCTACAACTGCCACTCGCAGATGATCCGGCCGTTTCGTGCGGAAACCCTGCGGTATGGGTCGGCATCGGTGGCCGGGGAGTTCGTGTACGACAGGCCCTTCCAGTGGGGAAGCAAGCGCACCGGTCCAGACCTGCACCGGGTGGGCGGCAAGTACAACGATGAGTGGCATCGTTTACACCTGATCAACCCCCGCGACTTGGTGCCCGAGTCCAATATGCCGTCCTACCCTTGGTTGGAGGCCGCAGCGGTCGACGCCGAGATCCTGCCCAACAAGATGAAGGCGCTTCGAGCCTTGGGGCACCCGTACACCGACGATGAGATCGCAGGGGCGGTCGACGCTGCCAAAGGCCGAACCGAGCTGGATGCCCTGGTGGCCTATCTCCAGGTGCTGGGTACCACGCGCAAGTGAGATGCCCTGTCGGTAGCGAAGCACCACCTCGGGATTCAGGAGTCAAGATGGATATCAACGATTTGCGCAGCCTCATCACGATGTTGGGCTTCGGGCTGTTCGTGGGCCTGGTGGCGAACGTTTGGCGTCGCAGGGCCGCACCGTCGCATGAGGCCGCGTCGCGGCTGGTGTTTGAAGGAGAGGCCCCTGGTCAGGCTCTCCCTTCGGAGGAAGTTGGACATGGCTGATTTCATTTCCCCGTCTTGGTCGATCTTCGTGGCAGCCTTCACGATCATCGGTCTGGTGGCCTGCCTGGTTCTGCTGCTGATTGCCAGTCGACGCAAGGTGATGGCCAACGACAACACCACCGGCCACGTGTGGGATGAGGATCTGCGTGAGCTGAACAATCCGCTTCCACGCTGGTGGATGGGGCTGTTCGTGCTGACCGTGGTGTTCGCTGCTGCCTATCTGGTGCTCTATCCAGGGCTAGGGGCCAACCCGGGCCTGGTGAATTGGAGTAGCCGCGCACAGTGGGAGCAGGAGCAGGCGCAGGCCCAAGCGAACCTGGCCGCCACCTATGCACGTTTCAACGCGATGGACGCAGCGGCCCTGTCGGTCGATCCGCAGGCGCGCGGCATCGGTGAACGCTTGTTTGTGAACAATTGCGCGACTTGCCATGGATCGGATGCTCGGGGAAGCAAGGGGTTTCCCAACCTCACCGACAGCGACTGGCTGCACGGCGGATCCTTGGAGCAGATCAAGGAAACGATTACCAAGGGTCGTGTGGGGCAGATGCCGCCCATGGCTGCAGCGCTCGGCAGCGCCGAAGATGCGCGCAATGTGGCGCATTACGTGATGAGCCTGTCCGGCAGCCCTCACAACAGCCTGGCCGCACAGGCGGGCAAGACCAAGTTCGCCGTTTGTGCGGGCTGCCATGGTGCCGACGGTCGAGGCAACATGGCTTTGGGGGCGCCCAACCTGAGAGACAAGGTCTGGCTGCACGGGTGGGGCGAGCAGGCCATCGTGAACATCATCCAGAAAGGCAAGCTCAATGTGATGCCGGCGCAGGACAAGATGCTGACGCCCGAGCAGATCCACGTGCTGTCTGGCTATGTCTGGAGCCTGTCCAACCGTTCTTCGACGCTGGCCGCCCGTTAACCGTGTCCACCCGTTCAGCGCAGCCCGCGCCTCAGGCGCCGGTGGAACAAACACCTGTGAGGGTGGTCTCGCTGTACCAGAAGCACGAGAAGATCCACCCGCGAACGGTGCAGGGTTGGTACCAGAGTTGGCGCTGGGCAGTGGTGTGGGCGACCCAGCTCCTGTTTTACGGCTTGCCCTGGTGGCGATGGAACGACCGGCCGGCCGTGTTGTTCGAGTTGGAGGCGCGGCGCTTTTATGTTTTTGACCTGGTGCTGTATCCGCAGGACTTCATCTATCTTGCGGCCCTGCTGATCATCAGCGCCTACTCGCTCTTTCTGTTCACCGCCGTGGCCGGGCGACTGTGGTGTGGCTACGCCTGCCCGCAAACGGTGTACACCGAAATCTTCATGTGGATCGAGCGGACGATCGAAGGTAACCGCTCGGCGCGGATACGCCGCGACAACGGTGGGTGGACGGTTGACAAGGTCTGGCGCAAAGGTCTCAAGCAATCTGCTTGGATTGCCTTGAGCTTGTGGACGGGCTTTACCTTCGTCGGCTATTTCACGCCGATTCGGGAACTGTGGGCCGAGTCCTTCACCCTTTCGTTCGGACCTTGGGAATGGTTCTGGGTGCTGTTCTACGGGGGCGCTACCTACGGGTTTGCTGGGCTACTGCGCGAACAGGTGTGCAAGTACATGTGCCCCTATGCCCGATTTCAAAGCGCGATGTTCGACAAGGACACCCTGGTCATCACCTATGACCAGGCTCGTGGTGAGCCAAGAGGTGCACGTGGCCGTGGTGATGACCACCAGAACAAGGGCTTGGGCAGCTGCATCGACTGCGGCCTGTGCGTGCAGGTTTGTCCCACGGGCATCGACATCCGAAAGGGGTTGCAGTACGAGTGCATTGGCTGCGCGGCGTGCATCGACGTGTGTGATTCGGTGATGGACAAGATGCACTATCCGCGCGGCCTGGTGCGATACGACACGCAGAACCACGTGACGCAGCCGCCGGGGCGTTCGCCTTGGCGCCGGGTGCTGCGCCCGAGGGTGCTGATCTACGGGTCGATTCTGCTGGCGATCGTGATGGCAGTGGCGTTCAGCCTGGCCGTGCGCCACCCGTTCAAAGTGGATGTCATCCGTGACCGTGCTGCCTTGGCGCGTCTGGGCCCGGACGGACAGATCCAGAACGTCTATCGGCTGCAGGTGATGAATGCGTCCGAGCGCCGGCAGCAGTTCGAGTTTCATGTGGAAGGCTTGGCCGGTTTGCGCATCAGCACCGAAGAACGAATGGGTGCAGCGCAAGCCCCGTCGGTGGACGGCTCGCAGGCCCGCTGGGTGGCGCTGACACTGGAGCTGCCGGCGCAGGATGCGATTGGCCTCAAGGCCGGCAGTCACCCGGTGTCGGTATGGGTTCAGGCACGCGACGCAGTCGACGGCCGCAGCCTCGGAACACTCAAGGAAAAGACCACATTCATCGTGCCGCGATAGCGACATTCATCGATTGAAGAGGCAGGCAATGGAGGTACAGACGATGCTTACAAGGTCCCGGCAGTCCGAAGGCACAAATGGGCCCGATACGAGGCTGACCCCCTGGTGGCGTCACCCCATGGTGTGGTTGGTGATCTCGGGTCCTGCGGTGGTGGTGGTGGCCGGATTCTTCACGCTGTGGCTGGCCATCGGCCATCCTGATCCCGTCGTGATCGAGACACCGGTGCAGGCCAGCGTGAATGGGGACGCCAATGCCCTGGCGATGCAGGCGCGCAACCACGCCGCGGCCAGTCGGACCCAGCCATGAGCAACGCTCGCCCGCACATGCCGGTCACGCAGGCGGATGGGGATGAAGCGGCAGAAGAACGCGCGATCGGGCCCGTCATGTTGTTGGCCCTGCAGATCGCCTGGCCCTCGTTTCTGATGGCTGGCGTCATGGAGGGGCTCGTGTTTTCGGTGGTTGATCCCACCACGCTTCATTGGTTTGGTCAGCGTGCGATCGAATGGCCTGTCCAGGCGGTCTACACCGTGAGCTTCTTCCTGTTCTGGCTGGTGATCGCCGTGGCATGCGCCGTGAGCCGAGCGCTGGGCACCTTCACCGACGACGTGCGCATAGGCCCTTGAGCCGCCGTGGCGATGGCCTCAGCAGGCGGTGGTTGCTCCAACCAGATCCTTCAGACGCTCCTGTTGAAGGATACGGATCTGTCGCTGCTTCACGTCCAGCAATCCGTCCTCCTGGAACCGGGAGAACGTCCGACTGACGGTCTCCAGCTTAAGGCCCAAATAGCTGCCGATCTCCTCGCGGGTCATGCGCAACACCACCTCTGAGGAAGAGTAGCCACGCGTGGCCAGTCGCTGGGTAAGGTTCACCAGAAATGCCGCCAGGCGCTCCTCGGCCTTCATGCTGCCCAGCAGCAGCATCACGCCGTGGTCCCGCACGATCTCACGGCTCATGATCTTGTGGAACTGTCGCTGCAGGTCGTTGAACTCGCGTGAGAGCTCCTCGAGCTGGTCAAAGGGAATGACGCATACCTGGGAGTCCTCCAGGGCGGTGGCGGTGACGGTGTGCGCGTCGGTGCTGATGCCATCCAGGCCCAGCAGTTCGCCGGTCATCTGGAAGCCCGTGACCTGCTCGCGGCCGTCCTCGAGCATCAAGCCGGTCTTGAAGAAGCCTGAGCGCACCGCGTACACCTGGGCAAAGCGCTCACCGGTTCGGAACAGATCCTCGCCGCGCGGGATATGCCGACGCTGAGCCACGAGTCCGTCAAGGCGCTCAAGGTCCGGCGTACTGAGCCCCACCGGGAGACACAACTCCCGCAGGTTGCAGGCCGAGCAGGCTGCCCGAAGGTCCCTTATCGGTAGTACGGATGACGTGTTCATGGCTTCCCTCCACACAGGCCTGGCGCTGCCGGCTTGTGATTTTTTCGTATATCAGTTTAAACCGATAAATACCGCGCTGGAAAGTGCACCGCCTTTGATGGCGATCAAGGGCGAATTGTCAATCCTGGCGCACAGTGGAGTCGACCCCAGCCACCTTACACCACGATGTCGATCAAGACGCCACCTGTGAGTCCCTCACCGTCTGCCGGTCTGGATGAAGCCGTGCTGGCCTTGATCGATAAGCCCGGTCCGCGCTACACCTCCTATCCCACCGCCGACCGATTCAGCACGCGAGTCGGCGCTGCGGAGTATGAGGTGGCGCTCGGGCGCAGGGCACAGTCCGGTGCGCAAGCCAGTCCTGTGGGCCTGTATCTGCACATTCCCTTCTGCGAGAGCGTGTGCTACTACTGCGCCTGCAACAAGGTCGTGACGCGACAGCACGGTCGTGCGAGGGCCTATCTGGAGGCCTTGACCCAGGAAATGGAGCTGCATGCCCAAGTGCTGGGCTATCGAACGCCAATAGCGTCGCTGCATCTGGGCGGCGGCACGCCCACCTTCCTGTCAGACGAAGAGCTGACCGGCCTGATGCGATCGGTGCGCCAGCACTTCACCTTCACGGCGGGCGCCGAGTTGGCCATCGAGGTGGATCCCCGCACCGTGAGCACGGCGCGCCTTTCGCACCTGGCTGGCCTGGGATTCAACCGCCTGAGCATGGGCGTGCAGGACTTCGACCCCGAGGTGCAGCGCGCGGTCCATCGCTTGCAGTCGCATGAGCAGGTTGCGCAACTCGTGCGGGATGCACGGGCCCTTGGCTATGACAGTATCAACCTCGATCTCATCTACGGCCTGCCGCAGCAGACCGAGGCTTCCTTTGCACGCACCCTCGAGCAGGTGACGGCGATCCAACCCAACCGCTTGGCGCTGTATGCCTACGCCCATCTGCCGCAGCGCTTCAAGCCGCAGCGGCGCATCGATGAGTCCCGGCTTCCCGGCGCTGCGGCGCGCCTGGCGATGCTGGGTCAGGCCATCGATCGCCTGCTGCAGGCCGGCTATGTCTACATCGGCATGGACCACTTCGCCCTGCCTGACGATGAACTGGCAGTGGCCAAGCGCCATGGCCGCCTACACCGCAACTTCCAGGGCTACACATCGATGCCAGACGTCGACCTGATCGGCCTGGGGGTGTCGTCCATCGGCAGGGTGGGGCCGCAGTATGTGCAGAACCTCAAGGACATCGGTGCCTATCAGGATGCCTTGGCGCAGGGCCGCTTCCCGGCGGAGCGAGGCGTGTCATTGACGAGAGACGATCTGCTGCGCCGCTCGGTGATCATGGCCCTGATGTGCCAGGGCAGGGTCGAGTTCGAATC
>JBEAWD010000026.1:0-6482 GCA_041160585.1 Pseudomonadota bacterium
CGGGTTCATCGAACTTGCCCAACACGTCGGGGCGTACGTCGGAGCGCCAGTTGTAGAGCTCTTCCTTGAGTTGGTACTCGATGATCTGGCGCTTTTCCTCGACCACCAGGATCTCCTGCAGACCTTGCGCGAACTCCCGGGTGATGTTGGCTTCCAAGGGCCACACCACATTGACCTTGTGCACGCGAATGCCCAAGCGGCGGCAGGTGTCGTCGTCCAGGCCAAGATCCAGCAGGGCTTGGCGCATATCGTTGTAGGCCTTGCCGCTGGCGATCAGACCGAAGGTGTCGCGCGGGGTGGCCACCACGTTGTGGTTCAGGCGGTTGGCGCGCACATAGGCCAGCGCTGCGTACCACTTGTGGCTGAACAGGCGCTGCTCCTGATCCAGGGCCGCATCCGGCCAGCGGATGTGCACGCCGCCTGGTGGCATGGGGAAATCCTCGGGCAGGGCGATCTTCACGCGGCCCGGACTCACGTCGACGCTGGCGGCAGACTCCACCACTTCCTGGATCGTCTTCATGCCCGTCCACACGCCCGCAAAGCGGCTCATGGCAAAGGCGTGCAGGCCCATGTCCAGGATGTCCTGCACCGTGCTGGGGAAGAACACGGGCAGGCCACAGGCCTTGAAGATGTGGTCGCTCTGGTGCGCGGCCGTGCTGCTCTTGGCCACATGGTCGTCTCCGGCCACCGCGATCACGCCACCGTGGCGCGCGGTGCCGGCCATGTTGGCGTGCTTGAAGACATCGGCGGTGCGGTCCACGCCCGGGCCCTTGCCGTACCAGATGCCGAAGACGCCGTCATGCCGCTTGGACTGCGGATAAAGGTCGAGTTGCTGTGTGCCCCACACCGCGGTGGCGGCCAACTCCTCGTTCACGCCGGGCTGGAACACCACGTTTTGTGCGGCCAGGTGCTTCTTGGCCTGCCACAGCGACTGGTCGTAGCCACTCAAGGGGCTGCCGCGGTAGCCGCTCACAAACCCGGCGGTGTTCAGGCCGGCCAGGGCATCGCGCTGGCGCTGCAGCATGGGAAGCCGCACCAGCGCCTGCACGCCGCTCATGAAGGCGCGCCCTTCTGGAAGGGTGTACTTGTCGTCCAGGGTCACGGATTGAAGCGCGCGCAGCACATCGGCGGGCAGGGGTGCGTTCATGGAGACTCCTGGAAGAACAACATGACGAGTCTAGGGCGGATTTGGCGATAGATGTTTGCGATTCGTGCCGTCCATTTCAAGCGAATTGAAAGAGAATTGCGCGAAACTGGGTATTCAAGAAATGCTGGACAGGTTCGACCTCGCCATCCTTCACGAACTGCAGAACGACGGGCGCCTGACGAATGCCGAACTGGCCGCGCGGGTGGGGCTGTCGGCTGCGCCCTGTTGGCGCCGGGTGCGGGCGTTGGAGGAAGCCGGCTACATCACTGGGTATCGCGCCGTGATCGACCGCCACCGAATCGGACTGGGGGTGCTGGCTTTCGTGAGGCTGGACGCGTTGCGCAACACGGCCGATCTCACGCGCGAAATGGAGGACGCCATCCGCGGCCTGCCCGAGGTGGTGAGCTGTCATTACATCAGCGGCACCGGGACCTTCGAGCTGCAGGTGGTGAGTGAAGACCTCGAAACCTTTTCCCATTTCGCGCGTACGGTCCTACTGAACCTGCCCAATGTGAAGGACTTGCAGACGAGCTTTTCGCTGGGCGAGGTCAAGGCCACGGGCGCCTTTCCCCTGGAGCACCTCAAGACGGGCCGCAAGAAGCCGGCCTGAAGCTCCGCACCAAGTTGGACCGCAACTGTTTGTCCATGACAAAACCGGTGCGTGTGGTGGGCGACTGAACGCACCAACCGAGTGCACGCCTGGGGTTTTTCACCCGGGCGGCACGGTGGCCCAGGTCTTGCGATCAGGCTCGGAAAGCTTTCCGATCCCCTGACCGCACTTCCAGGAGAACCCCATGAGCCGCGACGCCGACGACCGCCTATCGCCCGAATTCGAGGGCCGGTATTTCAAGCCATTTGATGCCGACCAACCCCTGCTGGCCCGTTGTGGCTGCGGCAAGGACCACACGGTCGCCCAACATCAGGCCGAAGCCGCCGCCACGGGCGCCCTGCTCGCCAGCCCTGCGCCGTCGCCGGAACGCGACCTCGATCGCTTCTCGGCCGAGTTCATCGAGGCTTCGATGGTCAAGGCCATCTTCCCGCACGAGCCCACGCGCCGCTCGCTGATCAAGGCCATCGGCGCGGGCACCTTGCGGGCGGCGGTGGCGGCGGCCTTGCCCGTCGGTGCGCTGGGTGCCATGCAGGCCATGGCCCAGGAGAAGAGGCCGCTGGAGAAGAAGGACCTGAAGGTCGGGTTCATCGCCATCACCTGTGCCTCGCCGCTCATCATGGCCGACCCCTTGGGCTTCTATCGCAAGGAAGGCCTGAACGTGCAGCTCAACAAGACGGCGGGCTGGGCGCTCATCCGCGACAAGGTGCTGAACAAGGAGTACGACGCCTCGCACTTCCTGTCGCCGATGCCGCTGGCCATCTCGCTCGGTCTGGGGTCCACCCAGACGCCGATGAATGTGGCGACCATCCAGAACATCAACGGTCAGGCCATCGTGCTGGCCAACAAGCACAAGGGCAACCGCGACCCGAAGAACTGGAAGGGCTTCAAGTTTGCGGTGCCCTTCGACTACAGCATTCACAACTTCCTGCTGCGCTACTACCTGGCCGAACACGGCATCAATCCCGACACCGATGTGCAGATCCGCGTGACGCCCCCGCCCGAGATGGTGGCCAATCTGCGCGCGGGCAACATTGACGGCTTCCTCGGCCCAGACCCCTTCAACCAGCGGGCGGTGTTCGATGAGGTTGGCTTCATCCACATCCTGTCCAAGGAAATCTGGGATGGCCACCCCTGTTGCGCCTTCGGCGTCCCCACCGAGTTCATTCAGCAGAACCCGGCCACCTTTGCGGCGCTGTACCGCTCCGTGCTGACGGCGGCGGCCATGGCGCGTGACCCGAAGAACCGCGAACTCATCGCCAAGGTGATCGCGCCGGCCCAGTACCTGAATCAGCCCGAGGCGGTGTTGAACCAGGTGCTCACCGGGACGTTTGCCGATGGTCTGGGCAATGTGAGGAAGGTGCCCGAGCGCGCCGACTTCGATCCCGTGCCGTGGCACTCGATGGCCGTGTGGATGCTGACCCAGATGCAGCGCTGGGGCTACCTCAAGGGTGACGTCAACTACCGGCAGATCGCCGAGCGCGTGTTCCTGATGACGGATGCGGCCAAGCACATGAAGGACCTGGGCCAGCCGTCCACCCCGGCCTCGGCGGGTTACCGGAAGTTCAAGGTGATGGGCAAGGAATTCGACCCGGCCAAGGCCGCTGAGTACGCCCGCAGCTTTGCGATCGCCAAGGCGGCGTGATCCACCACCCGGAGTACACGAGATGAAAGCCTTGTCATCCATGCGCGTTCGCGCGGCGATGCTGTCGGCGCTGATGCTGCTGACGATCATGGCCCTGTGGCATGCCGGTACCGCGCCGCGCTCCACCGTGTCTGCACCGGTGGCCGTGGCCCTGACGCCTGAGCAGATCGAATACGCCAAGCTCATGGGCAAGGACCCGGCCGCCTTGGCTGCTGGCGAGACCAAGAAGGCCGACGGCTTCCCCACGCCGGCCCAACTCTGGAATGCCGTGGCCACCAACCTCGCCGACCCGTTTTATGACAACGGCCCCAACGACAAGGGTATTGGCATCCAGTTGGCGCATTCGCTGGCGCGGGTGGGCCTGGGCTTCGCCATCGCCGCGGCAGTGGCCATACCGCTGGGCTTCCTCATCGGCATGAGCCCGCTGCTGTACAAGGCATTGGACCCCTTCATCCAGGTCCTGAAGCCGATCTCACCCTTGGCTTGGATGCCGCTGGCGCTCTACACGATCAAGGATTCCAGCATCTCGGGCATCTTCGTGATCTTCATCTGCTCGGTATGGCCGATGCTGATCAACACCGCCTTCGGCGTGGCTGGCGTGCGGCGCGATTGGCTGAACGTGGCCAAGACCCTGGAGGTCAGCCCGCTGCGAAAGGCCTTTCAGGTGATCCTGCCCGCCGCGGCCCCCACCATCCTCACCGGCATGCGCATTTCGATGGGCATCGCCTGGCTCGTGATCGTGGCCGCCGAGATGCTGGTGGGTGGTACGGGGGTGGGCTACTTCGTGTGGAACGAGTGGAACAACCTGGCCCTGACCAACGTGATCTTCGCCATTCTGGTGATTGGTGTGGTCGGCATGCTGCTGGACGCGCTGTTCGCGCAGGCTCAGCGGGTGGTCACTTACGTCGACTGACCCGACCCTGTCGATTCGAGACTCAAGAAGGTATCCAACGATCATGAGTGCAGAACCCTTCCTTCAGGTTCAAGGCCTGTCCAAGACTTACCCCGGCGGCACCGAACCGGTATTCGATGAGGTGAACTTCGGCATTGCGCGCGGTGAGTTCGTTTGCATCATCGGCCACAGCGGCTGCGGCAAGACCACCATCCTCAACGTGCTGGCAGGCCTGGAGGAGGCCAGTGGCGGCAACGTGATCATGGACAAGCGCGAGGTGCGCGGGCCAAGCCTGGAGCGCGGCGTGGTCTTCCAAAGCCATGCGCTGATGCCCTGGCTGACCGTCCGCCAGAACGTGGCCTTTGCGGTAAAGAGCAAGTGGCCCGAGTGGAGCGCCGCCAAGGTTAAGACGCATGTCGAGAAGTATGTGGAGCTGGTGGGCCTGTCGCATGCCATCGACAAGAAGCCCTCGCAGCTGTCGGGCGGGATGAAGCAGCGGGTGGGCATTGCGCGGGCCTTTGCCATCGAGCCCAAGATGCTGCTGCTCGACGAGCCCTTCGGTGCCCTGGATGCCCTCACACGCGGCACCATCCAGGACGAACTGCTCAAGATCTGCGCGGCCACCCATCAGACGGTCTTCATGATCACGCATGACGTGGATGAGGCCATCCTCTTGGCCGACAAGATCCTGCTGATGAGCAACGGACCTGTGGCCAGGGTGGCCGAGGTGGTGTGCAACACGCTTCCGCGTGACCGGCAACGCGCCACGCTTCACCATGAGCCCGGCTTCTACGAGCTACGCAACCACTTGGTGGACTTTCTCGTCAGCCGCTCCAAGGACTTGTCGCGCGGCCGCGCGCCCGCGCATCCGCCGGAGGTGCGCCCAGCGGATGCGGCTCGCCGCCCATCGACGTCCGCGGCCACTCCTGGTGGCGCGCTCCACCTGCAGCGCGTGGCCTGATTCATTCTTCAACTTTCCTCTCAACACAGGAGTCAAGCACCATGAACCGCATGGACGTTACCGAAAAGATCATCACCGTGAAGGTGGCCAAGGGCATCAAATGGGAGGCCGTGGCCAAGAAGGTCGGTGAATCCAAGGAATGGACCACCGCGCTGTGCCTGGGCCAGATGACCGCCACGCCTGAGCAAGCCAAGGCTGTCGGCAAGATCTTCGGGCTGACCGCCGAGGAGCAGAAGTGGCTGCAGGTGGTGCCCTACAAGGGTTCGCTGCCCACCCCCGTGCCCACCGATCCGCTGATCTACCGCTGGTACGAGATCGTCAGCGTGTACGGCACCACGATCAAGGAACTCATCCACGAGGAGTTTGGCGACGGCATCATGAGCGCCATCGACTTTTCCATGGACATCCAGCGTCAGCCCGACCCCAAGGGCGACCGCGTGAACGTGGTGCTGTCGGGCAAATTCCTGCCCTACAAGACCTATTGATACCCCATCCTTCAAGCCGTGAGCGTCAGGGGCAGTGAGCTGGTCTTGACCCGAACCACGGGAGGGGTGGACTCGTAGGCGGGCACCTCGTCACCGCACAGGCGCGCGGTCAGGACGGCGGCCTGGCGGTGGATCGGTTCGATGTAGCGCTGCGGCCGCCCGTTGAGGCTGACGCAGTCGCCCAGCGCATGCACATGCGGCACGCCAGACAGCAGCGTCTGGGGGTCCAGCGCAATGCCCTCCTCCCATTGAAGGCCCAGACTGCGCGCCAGGCGCGACGGCGTGCGTAGGCCCACGGCACTCACCAGCAGGTCGCCCTGCAGCCGACGGCCGTCGGTCAACTGCAGTTCCACTCGGCCGGCTTCGATGCGGTGGGCCCCCTGAACCCCCACGCCGCCAATGAAGTCAATCGGCAACCCCTGCCATGCCCTCAACAGGGCCTGTGATTGTGTGGCTTGGGCCATGGCCAGCGGGCGCTCCGCCGCGTCGAGCAGGCTGACGCGATGACCCGCCAGCGCGAGATCATTGGCCAATTCACAGCCCACCAAGCCGGCCCCGACGATCAGCACGTGGCGCTTGTCGGCGGGCTCGCCGTCCAAGGCTGCGCGAAGGCCGGCATAAGCCCTCAAGTCGTTCACCCGCCACGTCAGGGCATCGGGCAGGCCGGGACATTCGCGCGGGATGCAGCCATGTGCAAGCACCAATTCTTCGTAATGGAAACTGCCTCGTGTGGTTCGTAGGATCC